>CALXFD010000005.1 GCA_944387495.1 uncultured Clostridia bacterium
TAGCAGAAGCAAGAGCAAAAAGAAATATTCCAATGACTATGGAAGACTGGGCAAACAGAATAGATAAATATTTATTAGCAGATGATAGAGATGTATTAAAAGATGCAGGTAAAATATCTCATGAAATAGCAAAAGAAAAAGCTATTTCCGAATTTGAAAAATATAGAGTCATACAAGATAAATTATACAAATCTGATTTTGATAAATTAATGGAAAGTAGTGAAAATTAAAGTAACAAAAAAATAACCCTTTCATAATATATAGAAAATAACTATATATGGGAGGATTATTTTTTATGGCAAAAATATTAGTTTTTAACAATGATACAGACCGTATGGAAACATATTATAGAGGCGAAGGTGAGCCAATGCCATACAACACAAATGGCACATTGAAAGTAAGAGAATTTAGAGGTTCAAGTAAATCAAATATATTATGGACCACAAAAAGAACTATGCAAAGTTGGAATAGCCAAAGATATATATTTGGAGCTCCAATTCCAGTAGGATTTGCTTTTAAGAGACCTTATGAAGGTCGGACATGGAAATCAAAGTCAACATTATGCAGGAGTTGCATTTGATGTTGGGCAGAGATTAAGTGCAAGTAGTAGAAGAACTTTATGGAATAGTGCAAATAATTCAGGAGTATGGACATTTGTGGAGCCAATTTCGTTGACTCCTACATGGGTACATTTTGATAAAAGATTTGGAAAACCTGCTTGTTCTACTGGTGGTTATCCTCAATTAAAAAGAGGTAGTTTAAGTAATTATGTTTTAATAGCACAAGATGATTTAAACACTTTAGGTTATAGTACAAATGGATTAGATGGAATTTTTGGTTCTGCAACATTGAATGCAGTAAGAGAGTATCAAAGAAGTAGAGGCTTAGCTGTTGATGGAATAGTTGGCTGTAATACATGGAGAGCTCTCCAAGAAGAAGTTGTTGGAACTGGTCCTACTAATACGACCATAAATTAAAAAATCATATAAATTTAGGAGTATGTTAATTTGCATAACATACTCCCTTTTTCTTATATATTCATTTTGAGCTACATAATTACTTCTATATTATAAACCCTATTACCACCATCTAGCTTAATATTATTTTCTACCTCTTCTCCATTTAATATTATTCTTTCTACTCCTGTATTTTTTTGTTCTGGATTTTTGATTTTTATATTGTATATGCTTTCTTTCCATTTATATCTTATTGTATACTCTTTCCATTCTTTTGGAATACATGGCTCTATTTTTAAATTACCATTTTCTATTTTTAATCCTAATATATATTCAATTCCTGCATTATAATACCAACTAGATGAACCTGTATACCATGTCCAGCCTCCTCTTCCTGCTAAGTTTCCTGCTCCATATATATCTGCTGATATTACATATGGTTCTACTTTATATTTGTTACATGCATCTTTTGTTCTTGAATGTTCTATTGGATTTATCATTCTATATAATTCAAGTGCTTTATCTCCAAATCCTAGCATTGATTGTGCTATTATTACCCAACAACTTGCATGTGTGTATTGTCCTCCATTTTCTCTTACTCCTGGCAAATATGCTTTTATATATCCTGGCTCTAATTTTCCTTTTTCAAATGGTGGGTCTAATAATTTTATTATTCCATTTTCTTTATCTACTAAATGATTTTCTAAACTTTCCATTGAGATATATTTTTTGTCATTATCTCCTGCATTTGATATTATACTCCAACTTTGTGCTATACTATCTATTCTACATTCTTCGTTTTCCATGCTTCCTAATACATTTCCATCATCCATAAATGCTCTTTTATACCATCTTCCATCCCATCCATTTGTATTTAGCGCTTTTTTTAGTTTTATTTTTATTTCTTCTAATTTTTCTGAAATTTTTTGTATTCCTTCTTGTTCTTCTTTTTCTTCTCGTTCCTTACATATTGGGATAAATTTGTCTATTATTTTGTACATAAAAAATCCTAACCATACACTTTCACCTTTTCCTTTATTTCCTACTGTACTAAATCCATCATTCCAATCTCCTGTTCCTATTTTTGGTAATCCATTTTCTCCAAAGTTAAAGCTTTTTTCTAATGCTTTTATACAATGTTCATAAATTGTTCCTTCTACTTTTCCTTCTTCATATTTATCGTATTTTTCTTCCTCTTCTGGTTTTAAAATTTCTCCTTCTAGATATGGTATTTTAATATCTAATATTGTTTTGTCACCTGTAAATTTTATATATTCTATTACTAAATATGGCAACCATAATAGGTCATCTGAAAATCTTGTTCTTATCCCTCTTCCTGTTTCTTCATGCCACCAATGTTCTACATCTCCTTCTATAAATTGATGTTTGCTGTGTTTTATTATTTGTTTTTTCATTGCATCTATATCAAGATATTTTATTCCTATTGTGTCTTGTAATTGGTCTCTATATCCATATGCTCCACCTGATTGATAATAACCACTTTTTCCTAGTAATCTACTTTCTACTGTTTGATATGCAAGCCAACCATTTAATAATATATTTGTTGATTCTAATGGTGTATATACTTGTAATCTTCCTAGATATTCTTTCCAGTAGTTTTTTACTATATCTAACTCTTGCTTACAATTTTGTATTTTACTATATTTATATGCAATATTTTTACAGTCTATAATGCTTTCTTCTGCTCCTAAGATTAGTGATATTTCTTTGGTTGAAAAACTTTCTATTTCTACTTGCAGTTCTATTGCTATACATGAATTTCTTCCTATCGAATTTTCATTGTTTAAACTTACTTTTTCAATTCCAGCTGGATTACTTAATCCATTCTTTCCTAAAAAGAAATTTTTATCTCCTGTATAACTTTTAATTGATTCACTTGATGATACATATACTTTTGGACTTTCTATATCATTTGTATATAGATTTTTTGCTGTAATTACATTATTGTTTCTATCATATCTTATATTTATATGATTATTACTTTTTATTTCATCTTCTCCTAGAACTGGTTTTATATAATAATATATTTTTAATTTTTTCCTATTTGGTGTTGTATTTTTTAGTTTTAATAACCCTATTTTACAACTATCTATTTTAGGTACAAATATTTCTAATTCTTGTTCTACTCCTAAGCTTTTATGAATATATTTACAATATCCAAATCCATATATTATACTATAACTTTGAGAATCTGGCATTGGATTTAATCCTAATGACCATGTTTTCTTTGTTTCTTCGTCTTTTAAATATATAATTTCTGATGGTATATCATAACTTGGGTTATTTCCCCAACTTGTAATTCTGTTTAATCTACTATTTTTATACCATGTATATCCTCCCATATTTTCTGTTAATATTGTTCCAAATTTTTCATTTGCTAGTATATGTGACCATACTGTTGGTAATCTATTATTTTGAGATATTTTTATTAAATATTCTTTTCCATCTTCTGAAAATGCTCCATATTCATTGTAATATTTTAGTTCTTCTTTATTTGCTAATATATCTATTTCATTATTTTCTTCTGGCAATATATTAGGTTCTTGTCCTTCTTTTCCTACATCTTTGTATTTGCTTATATATTCTTCTTCTAATTCTTTAATATTGTTTTCTATTCCACCTTTACTACTATCTATAACTATCTTTGCTATAAATTCTAATAATTCTATATCTTTATTCTCTACTTCTTCTTTATTTAGTATAAATATTCCTCCATTTATATTTTTTAGATATGACATTTGATTATTTAAAATTGCACTTTCAATTTCTTCTCTTACATAATTTTCATAACTATATTTTTCTTCATCAAGTATTACTACTTCTGTTTTTATATTTTTAGTTTTAAAAAATTCATATGCTTTTAAAATTTCTTTTATACAATAAATATCATTAACATTTTGTATTTTTACTAATATTATTGGTATATCTCCTGATATTCCATATTTCCATAAATCACTTTGTCTATATTCCCTTTTATTTAATTTTTCTGATATAACACTTTTTACTGAGTCATCAAATATAATATATCCTAACATTTTTTGATAGTTTTCTATATCTTTTCCTTTTATACCTAGATATCTACTTTCTGCTTCTATTCTTGCTTTTGATAGTTTAAATTCATTTTTTATATTTTCTACTGAATTAAATTTTTGTAAATTGTTTAATACTTCTTCTTTTTCTTCTCCTACTGATATTATAAAATTCATATTTATTGATTCTTGTGCTTTGATTTTTACTATTCTTTTAAGTGCTATTACAGGTTCTGTTACTAATCCAATTTTTTTAGAAAATGGTATTGAATTTTTTACCATGTTTGGTATTCCCAAGTTTCCTCTACCTATAAATTTTTCCTCTTCTATTTCATATTCTAATTCTCTTATTGTGTCATTACTATTTGAACTTATTGTTGTTGCTAAATACATTTCTGTTCCGTTTTGTTCTCTCTTTTTTCTTTTTACTATTATGCTATTTGTTTTTTCATCATAATCATATATTAAAAATAGATTATTAAATGCTGGATGTGCATAATCTTGTTCTTTTTTTGATAGTACTGGTTCAAAATATCCTGTTACTTCTAATATTTCTTCTTCATTTCCCCTATTTTCTATTTTTATATTTCTTATTTCTACTGGGTCATTTGATGCAATTGTAGTATCTATTTTTGCTTTTATATTTCCATTAGATATTTCTTGTGATATTTTGTCTGGCATAAAACTTATTTGATAATTATTTTCTTTTAATTCATTTTGTGAATAGTATGAACTTATTATATTTTTTGTTCTTATATTTTTTATATTAAATATTATTCCTTGATTATAATCATCTGTATTCTTAAATCTATTTATAAATATATCTTTGTATTTACTAATTCCAGCACCTTGCCCATTCATTGCTATAACATAGTTATTTTCATTTGATATTACATTACTTCTAATTATTTTTTCATCTATTTTATTATATGTTTTTTCTATATAATTTTCATAATCTTTGTATTTTAATTGTTCTACTTTTTCTTTATCTTCTTTTGTTATTATTGATTTTTCTGGCATTGTTTCTTGTAATAATATTGTGGTTGCTGATATTTCTGGATTTTCTACAAATCTTTTTTGTAAAATATTATTGTTAAATAAATTATTAATAGATAATAATATTAATCCTTGATGGTGTGCCATATATGTTTCTACAACAGCTGCTTTTTTACCTTTTTCTACTCTTTCTGGTGTAAAATCGATTGATTCATAAAATCCATATTTGTCATACATTCCATATTGTTCTAATTGTTTTAAATTTTCTATTACTTCTTTTGGTCTATCTGGTAATGCAAGTATTCCTCCATATGCTGATACTACTAATTCATCTGCTAGCCCTCTTTTTAAACCTAGCCATGGTATTCCAAATGCTTTATATTGATAATTAGAATGTAAATCTTTTAAATTAAATGCTGCTTCTGATATTCCCCATGGTAAATTTAATGTTTTTGAATATTTCATTTGGCTCATTATCATAAAGTTACATGCTTCATCTAATAGACTTCCTTTATATTTTGGCATATTAATATTTGGCATAAGATATTCAAATGCTGTTCCAGACCATGATACTAGCCCTTTATATTTTCCTAAACTTGTTAATGTTCTGCTTAAATTATTCCAATGTTTTGATGGAACATCTTTTTTTGCAATTGCCACAAAACTTGCTTGTCTTGCTTCTGATGCTAGTAAATCATAGTAAGAATCTGTTAATTTGTTTTCTTCTACATTAAATCCTATTGAAAATATTTGATTTTTGTTATCATATAAATATGCAAAATTTGTATTTTCAATTATTCTATTAACTATTTCTAATATGTCTTTTATTTTTTCTTCTAATCTATTATCTTCTTTTAAATGTTCTTGTAAAAATGTTCTTGTAACATATAAATATCCTATAAAGTTTCCACTATCTACTGTTGAAATATATCTTGGAATTAATGGTTCTTTTGTTTTTATATTATACCAATTATATAAATGTCCATTCCATTTTTGTAGGCTATCTACTGATTTCATGACATTATATAATAAATCTATTGTTTCATCTATTTCTATATATTTTAAATCATATGCAGAAATTATAGCTAAAATTGATAATCCAATATTTGTTGATGATGTTCTATCTACAATTTCATTTTTTCTTCCATTTTGAAAATTATCTGTAATTAAATAATTGTTTTGTGGTGTTAAATAGGTTTTAAAAAATTCCCATGTTCTTTTTCCTATTTCTAATGTATAGTCCTTTTCTTTTTTATTTAATTTTTCTAATGGTTTTTCCTCTTTTATTTCTTTACTTATATAACACATTATTGCAGGTGAAATTAGCCATAATGCTCCTAATATTAAGCCTAAAATACTATTTCTAGATATTGAAAATATTATTGTTAATATTCCAAATGCACAATTAAACCACATTTGTGTAAAATATGAGACATAATCAATTTTAGTTCGTTTTTCTGCTTCTTCTGATGTCATCCATTCTAATAAATGTTCATGTGTTATGTTTTTTCTGTATATTGTTTTTACTATTGAAACAAATGATATATATGCCTTATTTGGTAAAACTGATAAAGTTATGAGTGCTCTTAAAAACATTCCTTTATAGCCAGAGATTTTTGGTGTAAAAGTTTTTTGGTTTTTTTCTCCCTCTTTTTTTAATATTAAATTATTTATAATTTCTAATATATATGGAAATATTGATATTGCTAAAATTATTGATATTAAATGTCCTATTGGTGAATGTTTTATTACTCCAATTATTGATACAAATATTATTGATATAATTAGTGATATTTCTAATAAGCTTCTTCTTAGATTATCAAATATTTTATATTTTGATAAAAAATTTAATGGATTTTTTATTTCTTTTTCTCCATTATTTATTTTATTTGTAAGCCATTTGGTTATTTGCCAATCTCCTCTTATCCAACGTGATAGTCTGTTTGTAAAACTATTATATTTTGATGGATATCCATCCATAATTAATATATCTGTTGCTAGTCCACATCTTAGATAATTTCCTTCTAATAAATCATGGCTTAATACTGTATTTTCTGGTATTGCATTTTTTAAAACTTTTGAAAATATTTCTAAATCATATATTCCTTTTCCTGTAAAAATTCCCTCATCAAAATTATCTTGATATATATCTGAAATTGCATTTGTATATGTGTCTATTCCTCCTGCTCCTGCAAATATTTTTGTAAATAGTGATTTATAACTTATATCTAGGTTTATTCCTATTCTAGGTTGTATAATTCCATGACCTTCTACAACTATATTTTTACTTTCATCTAATTTTGGTTTGTTTAAAATATGTGCCATTGCACCAACTAATTCAAATGCTGAATTTAAAATTAAATTAGTATCTGCATCTAATGTTATAACATATTTTATTTTTGGCAAAATGTCTTTATATTGTTCTATTGTATTTTCTTTAAATTCATTTTGAGTATGCTCTAAAATATATTCATTAAATTGGGTAATCATACCTCTTTTTCTTTCCCAACCCAAATAGCTTCCTTCTTTTTCATTCCATTCTCTTTTTCTATATATAAAATTGAATTTTGGAAATTGAGTCTTTTTACTATATTTTTCATTTAATATTTCGCATTGCTTTTTTCCCTCTTCTATTACTTCTAAATCAAATTCTGTATTCTCTATTGTTTCTTCTGAGCAATCTCCAAGTAGAGTAAAATATATATTTTCTGATTTATTTGCTATATAATAAATTTCTAAATCTCTCATTAATTCTTTTACTTTTTCTTTTGATTTAATTATTGTAGGTATTATTACCATACATGAATTTTCTTCATCTATTCCTTTTGAAAAATCAATTTTAGGAATTAATTTAGGTTTTACTATTTTACTTAATATATATTGTACTAATTGTATTGATACTTCTGATGCTGGTATTAAAAATATTATTATTGATATTAAATATATCCATATATTTTTAGTAAATAAATTTATAATCCCACTTATCCCTATTGATATAAGTAATGTTAATATTATATTTATTCCTACATAAATTTTTGCTTTTGTTTCATTTTTTAATTGTTCTTTTTTATGATATTGTAATTCATTATATATTTCATCTATTCCTTCATCTATTAAATAATATCCTATATGTGAATTTTTGTTACCCACTTCTTTTTTTTGTGCTATTTCTAATATTTTTCTAGCTATATATATTTCTGATATTTTTGTTTTTTTAGATATTTCTTTTATTTTATTTCTATAATATTCTTTGGTTTTTAAATCCATTTTGCTATATACTTGTGCTGGATCTTGTCTTAATATTTCTTCTACTCCATTTATTTTTTCAAAAATTTCTAGAAAATTTATTCTTTGGATATTTCTAATACTTGTAATGCTATTTCCTATTGATACTTTTTTCACTGCAATATCAAAATGTTCTTTTTTGGTTATATCTTGAATTGTATTCCCTGTCATTTCTACTGTTTCTTCTAATGCTTTTAAATAACTATATCCTTTTTTTCCATATCTTCTTAATATATATGACATGTATTCTATAAATGAATATCTCATATCATCTACTATTTCTTTTTGATTATATTTATTATTTGTTATTATATATTTTTGTTCATTTTTATTTCTATTTTCTATTAGCCTTTCTGCAATATTTTCTGCTTTATATTTTTGCATTTGAGTATTATATATTTTTTCACAAATTTCTCTAATATTTTCTATTATTGCAATTTGCAAGAAAATTCCTATATTCCAGATTTCTTCCATACTTAATGTTTTTTTACTTTGATAACTTTTTAAATAATCTTCTAAATCTTTTGCTTCTATTTTATTATCTGTATATGCAACTATCTCTCCTGCCAATACGTATATTCTTGCAAATCCTTGATATTTTCCATTTGCTATTCCTAAAAAATTCACATATTTTTTTAAAGGTAATTCTTTTTGTATTTGCTTTACTGTTTTTTCTATTATATAAAAATTATCTAATAACCACTCTCCTGCTGGGTGTATTCCTATTCCTAATTTTAAATGTTCATTTAATAAATTATATACCATTTTTATTGTATTATAATTTTCTAATAAACGTGGTATTGGATAAGTTTCTTTTTTTGCTCTATTTATTAAGTTATGGTTTGTTGCAATTTTTTGAAGCTCATTTTCCAATTGGTTTTTATCTAGCAATGTTCCATCTATTTTTAATATTTTACTTGTTTTCAAAAAAATCCCACTCCTTGCTAATATGTTTTACACATATTGTTTGCAAAGAGTGGAAATTCTATACATTTTTATAATTCATTTTCATAATTTTGTTCTAATTTTTCATTAGTTTGTTTATTTTGTTTTTCTACATCTAATATTGATTTTACAAAATTTGTTTTTGCATTAGAATCCTTGAAATTTTCCATATAATTTATTCCATCTGGTATTATTGTACCCATTTCATCCAAAACAGAATCATAATTTTTCATTTCACTATATTTGTCTCCTGGTATTACTCTTATAGGCACTCTTTTATCGTCTTTTGTTTGTAATATTATGCTATCAATTATATTTCCATCTTTTGTTTGTATATCATATGTTTTTACATCTTCAAGTATATTATAATCAATTCCATCTGCATTTAAGCTTTCTTCTGTTTCCATTGGATTTCTTCCATGTGTTATTATATTATTATTTTCTTTATCCTCAAAAACATAATTTTCTGTGCTTTCATAAATCATTATATCTTCTGTTGTTAATTTTTCATCTCCTGTTTTTTGCTCATATTTTTCTATATACATATTTTTTAAATATGCTAATACATCACTTTCGCTTTGTAGTTCATTTATTTGTGCTTCTAATTCTTTTTGTTCTTTACTTTTTAATTTTTCTTCTTCACTTACTTTATATGCTTGTTTAAATTTATCCATATCATTCTTTTTGGTAAAATCATCAACTATGTTCTTAGCATTCTCTTGTATTATTGGTAAGTTCTTATATGTTGCAACTCCTGCTCCTAGTATAATAACTGCTAATACAGGATATTTCAAAGCTGCAATTCTTTTTTTCGCCTTTTTGTGAGCTTTTTTCTTTTCTTGTTTAGTTAATGTATTTTTACCAGTGTCTTCTTTAATTTTTCTTCTCTCTTGCTCTATTATTTGTCTTTTAGTGCTAATTGATATTACATTTTTGTTATTTTTTTTGTCTTGTTTTGGTTTAGCTTTTCCTCTTTTTTCAAATGTTATTGCATTTAATTCTTTTTTTGGTCCTATAATATTTATTTCACCTTTGTTTTTTGGCATTGTTTTTCCTCCTATGTTTAACATTACAATTTTATTATATAATTATGCTAAATTTTTTTCAATACTTTTTATTTATTTTATTTTTGACTTTTTTTTACAACTTTTTTCGTTCTATTTCATAATATATATTAACAACAGTTATGTTGTTAGAAAGGATGGTATATATGGAAAACAATAAACCTTGTTGCCCTATTTTAGATATAGATGGCGTAATTTCAGGAGGTAAACAATTTGATTTAGATATCACTTTACCAGAAGATAATAGAGATGTAATTTATGGAGTTGTAAAAAATTGCTTTAAAGAGCCAGTATGTGATGCAGTTGTTAAATTAGTAGAAATCGTTTGCGATTGTGGTAAAGAAGAAAGAAAACCTATTGGTCATACTTTCACAGATAAAGAAGGAGAATTTGTATTTGGACCTCTTTGTCCTGGTAGACAATACGCTTTACAAATTTGGGTTAATGACACTCAAAAAATGAAAATATGTGCTAAATGTCATCATGAAGGTAGATGTTTAAAAGGCGCTCGACATGAAAAATGTGACTGTTTTATAGGTGAAGATAAAGAACATTGTGATGATAATCATTGCGATGATAAACACTGTGACAATAAACATTGCGACGACAAACATTGTGATGACAAATATTAATTTTAGTCTTAGAGCCAAAAAATCCAACTTTTTTAGTTGGATTTTTGGTTTTATTTAGTTTGAATTTTGCTATTTTTTTATTTTAATTCATTACATAATCCCCATTTTTTTGGCCATTTTTTTACCTTTTTTGAGCATTTTCTTTTTGTCCATTGCTCCTACACTTTCTGCATACATCATTACTAATCCTGTTGTGATTAATCCACCTATCATCATACCTTTTACAAATTTCATATTATCATCCTTTCTTTCTAGTTATTTCAATATTTATATTATTTGTGTTTTTTTCTTTTTTATACAATTTATAAATGGTATATATTTCATGGATTGCAATTATTAATAAAAAAGCGCCAAAACATTTTCTTAAAATATTTACATCTATATTAATTGATATTTTTGCTCCTATTATTGCCCCTATTATTCCAGCTCCTGCTATTATGTTTCCTGTCTTTAAGTCAATATTTTTATTTTTTATATTTACTAAAATTGCAATTATTGATGTTGGCACAAAAAATATTAAATTTGTTGCTTGTGCTACATGTTGTTCTACATTTTGGGTAAATGTTAAGAGAAATATTAAAATTGTTCCTCCTCCCATTCCTGTTCCACTTACAATTCCCGATATTAAACCAATTAATATTTCCGCCATATTTTGTTCTCCTTTTAGATTAGCATTTTATATGATGCATATAATAAAAATATTGTAAACACTATTTTTAAATATTTTGTTGGAACTTTTTTTAACATTTTTGCACCTATATATCCTCCTATTGCTCCTCCTATTGAACATAATAGTGCTATTTTCCAGTCTATATAATCATTTTTATAGTAGAATATACTACTTGTTACTACCATTGGCAATATACAAAATATTGTTGTTCCTCTTGCTTTGGCATCTTGGAATTTTAATAAATATATCAAGGCAGGGACTAAAATCATTCCTCCCCCTGTTGAAAACAATCCACTTATTATACCTGCAAATATTCCAATTATAACTTTTTTCCACATATTTTTTCCTATTTTTTATTTTTAATTTTTTATATTACTTTTATATTATTTGCTTTTTTTTAAATTTTATTCTTTATATATTTTTTATCTACGTTTCTTCTCGTATTTTTTTAAACATCTCCTCTGCAACTTTTGTTAATCTCCTATCACATTTCAACATTTGTCCGACTACAATTATTCTTAGTTCTTCGTCTTTTATATTATCTGCTATGTCTAAAAATTTTTGTAACTCAAATACATACTTCTTGTTAGAGAACTTCCATTTTTTGTTTGACATCTTTTTTATTATTTCACTTTCTTTTTCCATATTTTCCTCCTTTTCTTAAATTTTTATTTTATGTGATAATATAATATATCTATTATACATATTATTAGAAAAAGAGGACATTTTTTTTACAAAATGCCCTCTTTATTTTACAAATCTATATTCTCATCTTTTATATAATATTTTGTACCTAACATTTTATCTGGTAAATATTGTTGTTCTACATAGTGTCCTGGAAAATTATGTGGATATAAATATCCTTCATTATATCCTAATTCTCGCATTTTATCTATTGGTGCATTCCTTATATGCATTGGAATTTCGCCAGTATCTTTATTTTTTACATCTTCTAATGCATTATTTATTGCCATATATGCTGCATTCGATTTTTTTGATATTGCTACATATATTGCTGCTTCTGATAATATAATTCTTGCTTCTGGCATTCCTACCATATGTACAGCTTGCATAGCCGAATTTGCAACTACTAACGCATTTGGATTTGCTAACCCTACATCTTCTGATGCACATATTACTATTCTTCTTGCTAAAAACATAGGGTCTTCTCCACCATTTAATGCTCTCGCTAAATAAAATACTGTTGCATCAGGGTCTGAACCTCTCATTGATTTTATAAATGCACTAATATTATCATAATGTACTTCTCCATTTTTATCAAATATTGCTTTTCTATCTTGAACACTATTTTTTATTATTTCATCTGTTATATTTATATATCCATCTTTATCCATATTTGTTGTTAATACTGCTATTTCTAATCCATTTAATGCTGTTCTAACATCCCCATTTGCTATAACAGCTAATTTCTTTAATGTTCCATCACTAATTTTTATATTATATTCTCCTAGACCATCTTTTCTTTCTAATGAATTTTTTAATATTTGGTAAATATTTTCTTCTGTTAATGGTTCTAGTTTTATTACCATTGACCTAGAAATTAAAGCTTTATTTACTTCAAAATATGGATTTTCAGTTGTTGCTCCTATTAAAATTATTGTTCCATTTTCTACAAAAGGTAATAATGCATCTTGTTGCAGTTTATTAAATCTATGAATTTCGTCTATAAACAATATACTTTTTCCAGATGGATTTAGCATGAAATTTTTTGTTTCTTCTATAACTCTTTTTATATCTGCAACTCCTGCTGTTACTGCATTTAATTTATAAAATTTGTATTTAGTTGTTTCACTAATAACTCTTGCAAGTGATGTTTTTCCACAACCTGGTGGTCCAAATAAAATTATACTAGATAACCTATCTGCTTTTATTGTTCTATATAATATTTTATCTTTTCCTAGTACATGTTCTTGTCCAACATATTCTTCTAGTGTTTTTGGTCTCATTCTAAATGCTAATGGTTCATTACTATTCATATTATTATATGGTTTGTTTAATAGTTTAACAAATCATATTTGCCTTCCTTTCTTTTTTTATTTATGTTTTTCTATATTTTATTTTTTTATGTTCGCTATCTTATATAAGTTCTAATTTTCTAAATTTATTCTTAATTTGATAAAAGTACCAATCCTTTTTTTATTAAGTCTTCTGTTGTTAAATTTGCTTTTTCTATTTTCATAAAAGCTTTTTCTATTTCTTTTTTATTATATCCTAATACTTGTAAAGCTGCTATTGCTTCTTGTACTTTATTATCATCTTCTATTAGTTGTTTTACTTTTATATTTGTCTCACTAAATTCTTTATTTGTATTTGATGCATTTGTTAATTCTTGCATTTGTTGTTCTTTCTTAATTTTGTCTTTTAATTCTAAAATTATTCTTTTAGCAGATTTAGGACCTATACCTGGAATTGATGTTAATACCTTTATATCTTCTGATACAATTGCTAATACAAATTCAGAAGGACTGCACACAGCAAGCATTGCTAATGCTGTTTTTGCTCCTACTCCACTTACTGATAATAATAGTTCAAACATTCTTAATTCTTCATTTGTATTAAATCCAAATATACTTATATCATCTTCTCTTACTCTATAATATGTATGTACTTTTACTGTATCTCCAATTTTTCCTAGTTTTTCCATACCTATTGCTGACATAAATACTTTATAACCTAATCCGCCTACATCTATTACAACATAGTCACTTGCTTTAATTTCTAAAATTCCTTTTATATATGCTAACATTTCTTACTTATACAATTCTTTTATATTTTTATTAATAAAAAAATTATATTCTCCCTTATACAATATTTAGGTTTTTATTGGGTACCTATAAACCATTTTTTATATAAATAATGTTCTTTTCTATTTACTTTATTATTATCTATAAACTTTTTTCGTTTTGCCTACTGAAATTATTTATAAATTATTTTTATGTGTCATAAAAATATGTAGCTTCTAAATCTGCTTCATGTGTTAATAATGCTATTGGATATTTTGTATATGCTGAGCCTATTGTATTGTATAATTCTTTTGGTTCAGTATATCCCATATGCCAACGTATTGAATATTTTTCTTCTGGTGTCAATTTTATATATTCTGTTATCATCATAACAGATTTATCTCCATGCCCATAAGGTATTGTATCATCTATTGTATAATATGGAACTTTTTCCCATACTCCTAATGCATTTTTAGCATTTCTATAATCTACTTTATAAAAGTTTGTTTTACATATATCATGTAACAAACCTATTATTATAATTGATTCTTCTGGTACTTTTACTCCTTTTATATTATTTTCCACTTTATGTTTTAGTATCTCATATACTTTCATACTATGTTCAACTAGTCCACCTTCATAATCTCCATGAAATCTTGTACTTGCTGGTGCTTTAAAAAAATCTGATTTTTCTAAAAAGTTTATTAAATCTTCTATACCTTCTCTATTTGTGCTTCTTAGTAATTCTAAAAATTGTTCTTTCATATTTTCTTTATATGGCATATTTAATGTTCAAATACCATATGCTCCTTTCTTTATATTTTATATAATTTTAATATATTTTTCTTATGTATTATACATATTTATTTGTTAGAAGTCAACCTTTTTAAGAATTTTTGTTCGCGATTTAAAATTAAATTATTATTTCATATTTTATCTAAATATTTAAAAATTCATGAGTCCCATACTTTTAGTATGAGACTCATTTTTTATTATAAAATTATATATTTTTCCAATTTTTTATTCTCTCGATTGCTTCTTGTGTATTTTCTCTTGTTCCAAATGCTGTTAATCTAAAATATCCTTCTCCATGTGGTCCAAATCCACTACCAGGTGTTCCTACTATATTTACTTCTTCTAATAATTTATCAAAAAATTCCCAAGATGTCATACCTTCTGGAACTTTTAGCCAAATATATGGTGAATTTACTCCTCCATATACTGTAAATCCTGCTTCTTCTAAACCTTCTTTTATTATTTTTGCATTTTCTCTATAATAATTAATATTTTCTTCAATTTGTCTTTGTCCTTCTTCTGTAAAAGTAGCTTCTGCTGCTCTTTGTACTATATATGATGTTCCATTAAATTTTGTACATGTTCTTCTATTCCACAATTGATTTAAGTCTATTGCTTTACCATCTTTTGTATATCCTTTTACTTCTTTTGGTATAACCACATATGCACATCTTACTCCTGTAAAACCTGCTGTTTTTGAAAAACTTTTAAATTCTATTGCAACTTCTTTTGCTCCTTCTATTTCATATATGCTATGTGGGATATCATCTTCTGTTATAAATGCTTCATATGCTGCATCATATAAAATTATTGAATTATTTTGTTTTGCATAATCTATCCATTTTTTTAATTCTTCTTTTGGAAGCACTGTTCCTGTTGGATTATTTGGAAAACATAGATATATCATATCAACTTTTTCTTTTGGTAACTCTGGCATAAAATTATTTTCAGCTGTTACTGGTAAATATACTATATTTTCATATGTTCCAGTATTTTGATTATATTCTCCACTTCTACCTGACATTACATTTGTATCTAAATATACTGGATATACTGGGTCTGTTATTGCAACTTTATTATCTTGTGCAAATATATCTACTATATTACCACAATCACATTTAGCTCCATCTGATACAAATATTTCGTCTAATTCTAAATCTACACCTCTTTTTTTATAATCTTTTTCTACAATTGCTTTTCTTAAAAATTCATATCCTTGTTCTGGTCCATACCCTTTAAAACCTTCTTGTGTTCCAATTTCATCAACTGCTTTATGCATTGCCTCTACACATGCTGGAACTATTGGTCTTGTTACATCTCCTATTCCTAATTTTATTATTTTTTTATCTGGATGTTCTTCTGAATATTTTGCAACTTTTTTTGCAATGTTGGCAAATAAATAACTTTGTTGTAAATTTAAAAAATTTTCATTTATATAACTCATATTTTTCAATCCTTTCTTTTAATAATTTTCTTTTTTAAAACAAAATAAACTAGTTAAATTATATGTTGTTACATAATAATTTTTACCAGTTTTAATAAATTCTTTTTATTCATTTTATCACCTCTTCTAGGTATTATTAAGTAGAAAAATATAATTATATTTTTCTACTCGCATTTTATCATACTATGGTATTTTTGTAAAGTTTGCTATTTTTGTATTGCATAAATTAGTAAAAGGCAAAACCTATTAACATTGTAATATATACATTTCTTATTTTAATTTCTTTATTTCTTCTTCTGATAATTTAGTAATTTCACATATTTTTTCTATTTCAAATCCCATTTTTAACAATCTTTTTGCTATTTCTCTTTTTTCTTCATTTTTTCCAGCTTTTCTACCTTTTTCAATCCCACGCTTTTCTCCTCGTCCTTCTGCATCATCTAATCCTGTATAGTAAATCCATCTTGCTATTTCTCTTTCTTCATACATTTCTCTTTCTTTTGGGTCCATGCTCATTACTTCTAATTCTGTTTTGGCTCTTTTTATTTCTTCATTTACTTTCTCTGCCATTTTGATTTTCTCCCCCTTTCCTACTAATAACCATAGCCATTGTGATAATTTACTTTCTACCCCTGGTTCTTTTTCTATGAATTTTGGTAGCTCTATAAAATGGATTTCTGCATTTTCTGTTACTAATCCATTTTCTTCTTTATATCCCTTGTCTATATATTTTTCTTTTTCTACCTTATCAAATCTCATATGTGCTATATTATGATATGTATTTGTTTTAAAATAGTTGAAGTTTAATATCCAGATTACTATCGTTTTTCGCAATTCTTGATATATCTCTCCTACTTTTAATTGAGGACTTATTAGTTTTGATAGATATGCTAAACTTCTATTTCCTAAGTTATGCTCATCTGATGTCTGCATTTCTATATCTAATGTTATTTCATCATTTATTTTTGCTTTTATATCTAGCCTTGCTAATTTCTCATCTAGTATGTTTTTTGGTATTTCTGGATTTTTTACTTCTACTTTTTCTATTTTTATTCCTAATATTCCTTCTAATAAGTCTTTTAATTCACTGTTACATTCGTCTTTGGAAAATATCCTTTTAAACACATAATCGTTTGTCAGAGGCAAAATCTTTGTCTCTTTTACTTTTTTTATTAGTTCTTCTTTCTCCATTTTCTACTTCCTTTCTATTTTATCAAATTAATTATTTTTTAGCAATAATTAATTTGGTAAAAATTTCTTAGTTTTTGTTTGTATTATATAGATTTCTATTTTTTATTAATTCTTTCTTCTATTTTTAAATTTTTGGGAATTCTTTTAGAAATTATTATTTTTTTGAGGTTTATTAAAAATGCACTTTGATTTTTTTTGATTAAAATATTAAATTATATATTTTTGTTTTTTTATATTTGACCTTAAAATTTTTTATACGTGAGATTATAAAATATTTTTCAAGTTTTGTTTATTAACAAGTGTAAATATATATTTTCATTTTTGGGAATTTTTTAGATTTTTTATTTTAATAACTTTTAATAGTTATTAATGATAATTATTGATTTTAATGATAAAAATTAATTTGTTCATTTTTTAATTTAGTCTAAATTTAATTTTTTAGTTATTATTCTTAGCTGTTTATCTTAGTTTTAATTAATTTTTTGATTTTAAATTTTTAATTTTAGAATTCAAATAAAAAATATACTCTCTGTATAATTATTTATATAACTAACATATTTTGGAATATTTTGCAATAGTTTTTAGCTATTTTATGTAACTTTTCATCGCATTTTTCGACATTTTATGATAAAAATATGTGAAACTTTTTTCATGTTTTCTCTTGAATTTGTTTCACATTTTAACTGTTTAAGTTCGTATTTGTAAATGGTATAATCTTATGTAGAAAAACTTTATTTTATTTTATCCTGTTAACTACTTCACAAATCTTCAAAAACAGTATATAATACTTGCGAGGTGAAATTTATGTTATTAAATAAAGTACTAAAAGACGTAGAAATTATTGAAAGCAAAGGAAATTTAGATATAGAAATTACAAATATATCTTCTGATTCAAGAATTGTAAAAAAAGATTGTTTATTTTTTGCAATAAAAGGATACTCACTAGATGGAACAAAATTTATAAATAAAGCTATTGAAAATGGAGCTACTGGAATTGTAGTTGATGAAACTACTGACATTTCTGAATTAGCTATTCCAGATAATATTACTATTGTAAAATTAAATAATATAAGACATGCACTTGCAATTTGTAGCTGTAATTTATATGATTATCCTTCACGTAAATTAAAACTAATTGGAGTTACTGGTACAAAAGGAAAAACAACATCTACATATATGATAAAATCTATTTTAGAAAAACATGGTCTTAAAGTTGGTTTAATAGGTAGTATTTCAATATATATAGGTGACAAAAAACTAGAAGATACTGATAGAACAACACCAGAAAGTTATAAAATACAAGAAACATTAGCTATGATGGTTAAAGAAAATGTAGAAGTTGCTATTTTAGAAGTATCATCACAAGCTATGAAATTAGATAGAGTTACAGGTTGTGATTTCGATATTGCTCTATTTACAAATCTATCAGAAGACCATATAAGCCCAAAAGAGCATAAAGATATGGATGATTATTTTAATGCTAAACTTTCTTTACTAAAATTAGCACCAAATATTGTTGTTAATGTAGACAATGAGTGGACTGCAAAAGTTCCTTCTTTATTGCCAGATAAACATATAACAACATTTGGTATGAAAAATAAAGCAGATATTAGTATGAAGAATATTAGACCAAGCAACTCTTCTGTTGAGTTTACTCTTGTTATGAATGGAGAAGAAAATGATATAAAAGTATCAATACCTGGTGAATATATGGCATATAATGCATTAGGAGCTATTGCAGTTTCTTCATATTTTGATGTTACAGTTGATAATATTAAAAAAGCTTTAAATCCATTTAAAGTATTTGGAAGAAGTGAAATGGTTCCAAATAAATTAGGTTTAACTATTATGATAGATTATGCACATACTCCATCTAGCTTAGAATCTATTCTAAAAACAGTAAAACCATATACAAAAGGTAGAGTAATTTGTACATGGGGAGTTGGTGGAGATAGAGATAGTGCTAAACGTCCTATAATGGGAGAAATCTCTGGAAATTTAGCAGATTTTACAATATTAACATCTGACCAAGTTCGTACAGAAGACCCTAGAAAAATATTAGCAGATATTGAAGTAGGTCTTAAAAAGACAAATGGAAAATATACTGTTATTCTAAATAGAACAGATGCAATAAGATATGCTTTATCTATTGCAACAAAAGATGATATTATTGTGTTACCTGGTTTAGGTAGTGACTTATATATTGAGTATATGGGTGTTAAATACCCTTATGATGAAAGAGTTGTAATTCATGATATTATTGAAGAAATGTTGGCTAAAAAGAAAGAGGCTTAGAGATAAGCCTTTTCTAATTCCCCATCATATACTTTTGTACTTATACCTGTCATAAATATTTCATCTGTTTCTTTATTTATTTTTATATTTAAAACTCCACCTTTTAACATCACATTTACATTTTCTCTTACATATCCATACAAATTTGCGACTTTTGCTACACAACATGCACCAGTTCCGCACGCATATGTCTCTCCTACTCCTCTTTCCCATACTCTCATTTTTATTGTTCTTCTATCAATTACTTGTGCAAATTCTACATTTGTTTTATTTAAAAAATACTTTGAATTTTCAATAAACTTTCCTACTTTTTCTACATCTATATTGTCAATTTGGTTAGTAAAAATAACAAAATGTGGATTTCCTATCGAAATACAATTTCCAATATATTCTGTATTTTCAATATTAAATTTCAAAGTTGTAATTTTACTACTATCTTCAACTTGCATATTAGGTGTTAATATTAATTTAGTATCTAAACTTGTTTTCCCCATATTCACTTCTACACTTTCTACTTTATTATTTTTTAAAAATAACCTCAATTTTTTTATACCTGCCAATGTTTCAACTGTTATATTTGTTTTATCTGTCAAATTATAATCATAAACAAATTTACCAACACCTCTAATACCATTTCCACACATCTCAGCTTGACTTCCATCACTATTATATATTCTCATCTTAAAATCAGCAATTTCACTATCCTCAATTAAAATAATACCATCTGCACCTGCTCCAAAATTTCGATTACTCATATATCTTGCCAATTGTGGAATTTTACTCTCATTTACTACCTCACCATTTTTTGCACAATTTATGTATAAATAATCATTACCTAAACCATGAATTTTTGTAAATTTCATTTTGTTACCTCCGTTTTTAGTTTTTCTTCTATTATTTTATTCATCAAAAATTTTTTTGTTCAAATTAGTGGTATTTAATAGCTGATTATATTTTATAATTTTTCATAGTATCGCCTGGAACAGAGTAAGAAATAGAATTAGTTAGGCTTTTGAATGAGGAATGTTCACGGTACCCGAAACGTTAGTGTAGGGGGGCTGAGTGAAAGAGGCTCATGAAAAAGCCTTACTAATTCTTTTCGAACGGCAGTGACCAAGATACTATGAAAAATTATAAAATATAATCAGCTATTAAATACCACTAATTTGAACAAAAAAATTTAACTATTTCGTTATTTATTAAAACTTTCTTAATCTATTGTAAATCAATTATTCTTCAGCTATAATATTTTTAGAAATCAGTGAGGTAATTATGAAAATTTTTAGAAAACTATTTTTAATATTATTTATTTTATTAGCAGTAGCATTTGCAATAGTCTTTATTATCGGTTTCACATACTACTCAAAAGCTCTTGATGAAAAGCCCTTAATAACAAGAATAGATGAAGTCACAAACCAAGAACATTTTGTCACATATAATGAACTTTCCAAAAACTATGTAAATGCCGTTATTGCAGTTGAAGACCACAGATATTATGACCATGGAGCCATCGATTTATATGCAATTGGTAGAGCTATCTGGACCAATATTCGTTCAGGCAGTCTAGACGAAGGTGGTAGCACCATCACACAGCAAGTTGCCAAAAACATTATTTTTAACCAAGACAAAACCCTTATAAGAAAATTAGGAGAAATATTTGCAGCATTTGACTTAGAAAAAAATTATAGTAAAGAAGAAATCTTAGCTCTATATGTTAATACTGCATATTTTGGAGAAGGTTATTATGGCATTTATGATGCTAGTATGGGATATTATAATAAAGAGCCAAAAGATTTAACAATAGATGAAGCATCTATGCTTGCAGGTGTTCCAAATGCTCCTTCTGCATATGCCCCAACTGTTAACCCCGATTTAGCAAACAAACGCCAAAAACATGTATTAGAATGTATGGTAAAATACAATTATATTTCTCAATCTGAGGCAGACTCGATTATCAATAATAAGAAATAAATTTAGCTTTACTAAAACCAGATAGAAAAATTCAAAGTTTAATTTTTTCTATCTGGTTTAATAAAGCTTTAAAGATTTTTATCACAAATTTTATTTGCGTTCATTTTGATTTAACCTACAATATTTATTACATTTTATCCACTATTATTCCACCACCAAGCAATACTCCTGTATCATCATAAAAAACTACTGATTGTCCCTTAGTGATTGCTCTTTGTGGTTCTTCAAAATAAACTTCTACATTATTTTCATCAATTATTTTCACTTGTGCTTTTGCTTCTTTTGCCCTATATCTAATTTTAGCAAATACTTCTAATTCGTTTCCTTTTACATCTATAAGCCAATTTATATTATTTGCTTTTAAGCCTGAATTATATAGAGCCTTTTCTTCCCCTACTATTACTTCATTTTTACTTTTATCAATATCTATAACATATAAAGGCTCTTTATATGAAACTCCTAAACCTTTTCTTTGTCCTATTGTATAATTTATAATTCCTTGATGTTTTCCTAATATTTCTCCACTTTTTAATACTATATTTCCTTTTTTACTACTTACACTTCCTTGTTTTAATAAAAAGTTTTTATAATCATTATCTTTTATAAAACATATTTCTTGGCTATCTTTTTTCTTTGCTACTTCTAAACCTGCTTCTTGTGCTAAATTTCTTGTATCATCTTTGCTTTCATTATTTTGCAGAGGAAATATTACTTTTTCTATAACATCTTTTGGAATTGAATATAAAAAGTAGGTTTGGTCTTTCTTTTCCTCGTTTGATTTTCTTATTACTTTTTGCCCATATTTTTCTGAATATTCTGTTTTAGCATAATGACCTGTTGCTATATATTCACAACCTAATTCTTTTGCTTTTTGTGCAAATAATCCAAACTTAATATTTTTATTACATACAACACATGGATTAGGTGTTCTAGCATTTTTATATTCTTCTATAAAATTTTGTATTACATAACACTTAAATTCTTCTCTACAATCTATAACATGATGTTCAATTCCTAACTTTTCACACACTTTTTTTGCATCAATTATTGCTTCTTTATTTTCTTCTTCTAATAAATTCATTGTACATCCTATTACATTATATCCCATCTGTTGTAGTAAAATAGCAGAGGCTGAACTATCTACTCCTCCGCTCATTCCTAATAGTACTTTTTTATCCATATATTCTCCTTTTTATATTAATGCTCATATTAATATATCATAGTTCTAATTCTTATATATTTTAATCACCTTATTTAAAATAATTATAAATCTAATTTGATATGTACATCTTTTAATTGTTGTTCAGATACTGCTGATGGTGCTCTCATTAATACATCTCTTGCTCTTTTATTTTTTGGAAATGCTATTATTTCTCTTATATTTTGAGAATTTGCTATTAACATCACCATTCTATCAACACCTGGTGCAGCTCCTGCATGTGGTGGTGTTCCATATTGGAATGCATTATATAATGCACCAAATCTATTTTTAACTTCTTCTTCACCATATCCTGCTATTTCAAATGCTTTTACCATTATCTCTGGACTATGATTTCTTACAGCTCCTGATGCCATTTCATATCCATTACATACTAGGTCAAATTGATATGCTAATATTTCTAATGGATTTTGTTCTTCTAATGCTTTTAATCCACCTTGTGGCATTGAGAATGGATTATGGTTAAAGTCTATTTTTCCTTCATCAGATAATTCATACATTGGAAAATCTACTATAAAGCAAAATCTAAATACATCTTTTTCTAGTAAATCTAATCTTTTTCCTAATTCTATTCTAACTAGTCCTGCTATTTTTTGTGCTTTATTGAATTCATCTGCTATAAAGAATATACAAGAATTTTTTTCTAAACCATATTCTTTTTGCAATTTTTCTTTAATTTCATCTGTTATGAATTTTGCAATTCCACCTTGTATATTTCCTTCATTATCAAATTTAGTCCATGCTAATCCTTTTGCTCCAACTTCTTCTGATGTTGCAAATTCTCCCATTTTGTCAAAGAATTTTCTTCCTTGTTCTGCGCCATTTGGAACTATTATTGCTTTTATTGTTTTGTCTTTAAATGCATTAAAATCTGAATTTTCAAATAATTTAGTTACATCTTGTATTATTAATGGATTTCTTAAATCTGGTTTATCAATACCGTATTTTTCCATTGCTTCTCTATATGGAATACGTATAAAAGAACCTTTATCTACTTTCCAATTTGAGAATTTTTCAAATGTATATGGTATTACTTGTTCTATTACATTAAATACATCTTCTTGTGTTGCAAAGCTCATTTCAAAGTCTAGTTGATAAAATTCACCTGGTGCTCTATCTGCTCTCGGGTCTTCATCTCTAAAACATGGTGCTATTTGATAATATTTATTAAATCCACCTATCATTAATAATTGTTTAAATTGTTGTGGTGCTTGTGGTAAAGCATAAAATTCACCTGGGTTTAATCTACTAGGAACTAAGTAATCTCTTGCTCCTTCTGGTGATGAGTTTGCAAGTATTGGTGTTTGTATTTCTGTAAAATTTAGTTCATCCATTTTATCTCTTAATGTTTTTAAGATTTTTGAACGCAATAAAATATTGTTATGCAATTTTTCATTTCTTAAATCTAAAAATCTATATTCTAATCTTAAATCTTCTCTTACTTCTTGGTCTGTATTTATTTCAAATGGTAAAACATTTTTACATTTTCCTAGTATTTCTATACTTTCTGCAACAATTT
Source organism: uncultured Clostridia bacterium (assembly GCA_944387495.1). Classification (GTDB taxonomy): domain Bacteria; phylum Bacillota; class Clostridia; order TANB77; family CAG-508; genus CAG-269. The sequence continues at coordinate 24,777 of CALXFD010000005.1, forward strand.
CTATTTCTCCTGTTTTCATATTTTTGTTTTTGTTGCTTCTTTCTACTACTTTTCCTTTTACACTAATACATGTCTCTGTTGTTATCTCTTTTGCCTCTTTTTGTAATTTTTCATCATTTACTACTATTTGTGTAATTCCAAATTCATCTCTTAAATCTAGAAATAGCATTCCTCCTAAGTTTCTTATTTTTTGTACCCATCCTGCTAGTTCTACTATTTCAGATGCATTTTTTATATTCAATTCTCCACATGTTTTTGTTCTGTACATTACTATTCCCCCATATAATTAATATGTTATATATTATCACATTTTAATGATTTTTTCAATCATTGTTAGATATTTTCCATTCTTCTATACAATTTTAAATATCATTTTTAATAACTTGTTTATAAAATTATTATTTATATTTTTCATTAAATTGTTTTTAATTAGTGTTGCGATTTTTTTTCTTTAATGGTATTATATCTTTAAGGAGGTTCTTTTTATGGCTCAACCAGAATTTGATTTTTATGATAAAACAAGTTTAAAATCATATAACTTAGATAAACAAATGCGTTATCAATTAGATATGCTTGATACTCTTGACGTTTTTACAAGACGTCATTCAGAAAATGTTGCAAACTTAGTATGTAGAATTTGTGAATATCTACATTGTAATAAAGGTTTTATTGAATATTGCACAATTTGTGCTTATTTGCATGATATTGGTAAACTTTTTATACCACCTGCTATTTTGCAAAAACCTTCTAAATTAACTGATGAAGAGTTTGAAGTAATGAAAACACATACTACTCTTGGTTATAATATGTGTATGAAAGATTTAAAATTAAGACCATATGCAGCAGGTCCTTTATATCATCATGAAGCTTTAAATGGTTCAGGATATCCACAAGGTTTAACAAAAAAAGATATTCCATATGAAGGTCAAATTATTCGTGTTGCTGATGAATATGATGCTATTGTTAGTAAAAGGCAATATAAGTCACATGTTGGTATATCAGATACTTTAAAAATAATAATTGATAATACAAAACCATCTACATCTCCTGAATACTCAGATGCTTTAAATCATATGGCAGAAAATGTTAGACTTGGAAAAGATAATCCTATAATTGTTAGAGCTTTGTTTAAAGTTGTTATTGATGATATTGAATATGAAATTTATTGTACACAAGGTTATGTTGAAAAATTGGAAAGTGATATAAAAAGAATTAAACAAATGTTAAAATATAAGTCTAAAATGGAAATGGCTAAAAAGGAAAAAGACAAGAATTATTATTTTGAAGGAATAAAAATGCTTTTACAGGATGGAGAGAATATAGACAATCTTGAAATTTTATATAAAGAATATACAGAAGCTCATTCTACTAGAAAAGCTATTATTGATAATTTGTACCATGAAATTAAAGTTATAAAAAAATTAAGAGTATAATTTATTTTCCTTTTTATTAATTAGTTTTTTATAGATTCTAAATTTATATTATCAAAACTTTAACTGAAAACCAAAACTAGCTAAAACCTAATTTTTTAAGTTTTAGCTAGTTTTTATTTTTTAGTCTAAAATAGCAATCTTTATTACTTAACTATATTTATAGTCTACTAATATTTATATGTTTTATTCTTCTAGTCCAAAGCTCACTCCAAGAGCATTGTTTACTTGATTTATTATTTTTTCATCATCAATATGACCTATTCTTTCTTTTAATCTGCTTTTATCTATTGTTCTTATTTGTTCAGCTAATACAACTGAATTATTTTTTAATCCACATGTTTCTGAATCTATCTCTATATGTGTTGGTAATTTTGTTTTTCCTGTTTGAGATGTTATTGCTGCTGCTATTACTGTTGGGCTATATTTATTCCCTAAATCATTTTGAATTATTAAAACTGGTCTTATTCCCCCTTGCTCTGAACCAACTACTGGACTTAAATCTGCATAAAACATATCTCCTCTTCTTATTACCATTTTCTTCACTCCTAATATTATTAGATTATCAAGTATATTACTTATTTTAAATATTAGTTCAGGTAAGGTTAATGTTTTATATATTTAGCTCTACCTTATTATATAATATGTAGACTACTTCCTGTTTGTTATTATCTTTTATTTCTAGTTTAGTTGGTTTTCCTGTTTTTATATCTATATATAGCTCTTTATATTTTTGATATTTTGAGCCTTTATTATTTTCTGTTTTCATAATTAATTCATTATTTTTTTCTTCACATTTTGCTCTTGGATTTTCTTTATATTCTTCTATAAAATTAACCAAATCTAGATAATTTCCTATTACTTCTTTATATCCGCCAAAAATTTTTGTAAGTCCTATTCTTGTATTTTCTATTTTCATTCCTTCCTTATCTTTTATTACTTTTAACCCTTTTATATTTTCTGGTTCTATTATTTCTTGTTCTAATATAGCTGGTTTTATGTATTTTTGTTTTATTATATATTTATTACTATTTTTATTACTTTTTACTTCGACTTCTATTTGGGTTTCGTATGAACTAATATTTAGAATATTATTTATTATTTCTTGACTACTTTTAGTATTTCCAATTTTAAAATTTTTAGCCGTTTTATTGTTAAAAATTATTAAAAAAATGCTCAAAAAAATTATGATAGGTAATATTATTATTAAAATTTTTTTAAATTTTTTATTCAAAAAAAGCCTCCTTTATATGTTTTACTTCTTGTAAAATCATATTCTAGAGACTTTTAAAATATTCATTTATATTTTCTAGTAATTCTTCCTTACTTTCTATTTGGTTAATTTTTGCTCTAAATTCACTAGAATTCTTCATGTTTTTTGTATACCATGCTATATGTTTTCTTAATTCTTTTATTGCAATCTCGCCTTTTTCTTCTACTGCTAATTCTATATGTTTTTTTATTACTTCTAATTTTTGAGCATTTGATGGCTTATCTTTTTTATTTCCAGTTTCTAGATAATGTCTAATTTGAGCAAATATCCATGGATTTCCAAAACTTCCTCTTCCTATCATAATTCCATCTACATTAGTATATTCAAACATTTTTTGTGCTGACTCTTCATCAATTATATCGCCATTTCCTATTACTGGTATATTTACATTTTCTTTTACTTTTTTTATTATATCTAAATCAGCATGACCTGAATAAAATTCTGTCCTTGTTCTACCATGTACTGTAATGGCTGAAATGCCAACTTCTTCTGCAATTTTAGCAATTTCTACTGCAACTATATTTTCTTTATCCCATCCTTTTCTAATTTTTAAAGTAACTGGAACTGTTGAATTTTCCACAACTGCTTGCATTATTGCCTTTGCTTTTGGCAAATCTGTTAAGAGCTTACTTCCATCACCATTTTTTACTACCTTTGGTGCTGGACATCCCATATTTATATCTATTATATCAGCTATCTTGCTAATATATTTTGCACTATATGCCATTGTTTCTATATCACTGCCAAAAATTTGCATACTAATAGAACTTTTTTCTCCGTGTTGTATCTAATAATCTTTTTGTTTTTTGGTCATTGTGAAACATTGCTTTTGAACTTGCCATTTCTGTACATACTAGTCCAGGGTTTCCTATTTCTTTGCATATAATTCTAAATGGTCTGTTTGTTACTCCTGCCATTGGTGCTAATATTAAGTTATTTTCTAGTTCAATATTTCCTATTTTTAATTTTTTTATGTATTCCATATCTATTTCCTTATTTTACAAATATTGTTTTTTGTCTTTTACCACTTATATTTAGCAATATTCCTATAAACATGAAATTTGTAATAAGTGAACTTCCACCATAGCTTACAAATGGAAGTGGTACACCTGTTATAGGTAATAATCCCATTACCATTCCTATATTTTCAACTACATGGAATAAAAATACTCCTGTAATTCCTATTGCTATTAAAGAACCTGCTTTATCTTTGGCTGTTTTAGCAATATATATGCATTTGGTTATTAGATATACAAATAGTAGTATTATTCCTCCTGCAACTATAAATCCCATTTCTTCCCCTATAACAGAATAAATAAAGTCTGTTGTTTTTGGATATAAAAATCCTAGTTGAGTTTGGTTTCCTTTTAATAGTCCCATTCCAGTTAAACCACCAGCACCTATTGCTAATTTTGATTGTATTATATTATATCCTGAACCTCTTGGGTCTGATTCTGGATGTAAAAATACATCTATTCTGTTTTTCGCATGTTCTGGTAATACAAAATTATATAATAATGGTACTGCAATTACTATTGTTAATATAGTTACTATTATGTATCTTTTATCAATTCCTGCTGAAAATAGCATTAATGCTACTGCTACTATATATGCTAATGCAGTTCCATAGTCTGGTTGCTTTATAATTAATAAAATTGGTACTGCAATTGTTGCAAATAATATTAATAATCTTGTTGGTCTATTTATTTCTTCTTGCCCTTTACGCTGTATTTTTAAAATGGCATATGTAAAAAATAATATTACAGATATTTTTGCAAATTCTCCTGGTTGAAATGAAAATGCACCTATATTAAACCAACTTGATGCTCCATTTATTGGTGTTGTAAATAATACTGCAATTAATAATATTATTGAAATACCATATAATACTGGTGATGCTTTTAGTAATAAATTATAATCTATAAACATCATTACAACCATTGCAATTAAACTAACTACAAACCATATTATTTGTTTTGTAAATTCTTCATATTCAGTTTCCTGGGTTGCAGAAAATAGTGCAACTATTCCTATAGTACATAGAATAATTGCAACTACTAATATCCCCCACTCCATATTTTTTAATTCTCTTTTTCTCATTAAATCACTCTTTTTCCTTATATTTTTTTGATTTAATTTTTTCTTTTTGTTTTTACTTTTTATTTGACTTTTTATTTTTCTTTTTATTGTTTTTGTTATAATTATTATTTGTAGTAGATTTTTCGTTATCTTTTTCGTTATTTTCTTGACTATCCTCTTTTATTTGAACTTTTTGAGTTAAATCTTCTTTCTCTTCTTCTATTTTTTCAACTTTTTCTTCTTGTTCTTCATTTTCTTTTAACTCTTTATTTTCTTCATTTTGAACTTGCTCTTTTTCTTTATTTGTCTCTACTTCTTTTTCGTTTTCTTCTTCTACTTTATCTTTTTTATCATTTTCTTCTTTTTTGATTTCGTCTTTTACTTCTTTTTCATTTTCTTCTTGCTTATTCTTTTCCAATTTTCTAGCTTCATTTTTTATATTAATTATTGGAATATTTGCATACAAAGCTGGAGCTCCATTTGTTCCATCTTCATTCTCTTTATTAGTTAATCTAACATCAATTGCACTTTCATCTACTTCTATATATTTTTTTATAACTTCTATTATTTCTTGTTTCATTAATTCTAGGAAATCTGCTGATACATTTGCTCTATCTTGCATAAGCACTAAATGCAATCTTTCTTTTGCAGCTTCTTTTGAATTTGGTGTTTTTTCTTCTTTATTTCCTACTTTCTTAAAGAATTTTATTATGCTTTCAAACATTATTGTACTTACCTCCAACTTTTGTTATTACAATATTTCACTAGGATTTTCTAAATAATCTTTTTAATTTGGCAAAAAATCCTTTTTCTCTACCTGGTATTGTTACTTCTATTTTTTCTCCTAAAACTCTTTTTGCAATTTCTATATATGCTTTTCCAGATGGTGCTCTTTTATTTTGTATTACAGGTTCACCTTTATTTGTTTGTGTTATGATATATTCATCATCTGGTACAACACCTATTAAGTCTATTGATAATAAGTCTACTATATCATCTACATCCATCATTTCGCCTTTTCTTACCATATTTGGTCTAATTCTGTTTATAACCAATTCTGGATTTTTTATTTCTGATGATTCTAAAAGTCCTATTATTCTATCTGCATCTCTTATTGCTGATATTTCTGCTGTTGTAACTACTATTGCTCTATCTGCACCAGCTATTGCATTTTTAAAACCTTGTTCAATACCTGCTGGGCAATCTATTAATATGTAGTCAAATTCTTCTTTTAATTTGCCTACTAAGTTTCTCATTTGTTCTTCATTTACTGCGCTTTTATCTCTTGTTTGGGCTGCTGGTAATAGGTACAATTCTTTAAATCTTTTATCTTTTATTAAAGCTTGTCTTAATTTACATTTTTCTTCTACAACATCTACTATGTCATATACTATCCTATTTTCAAGTCCCATTACAACATCTAAGTTTCTTAATCCAATGTCTGTATCTATTAAAACTACTTTTTTTCCTTCTAATGCTAAACTTGAACCTAAATTTGCTGTTGTAGTTGTTTTACCTACTCCACCCTTTCCTGATGTTATTACTATTACTTCTCCCATAATTCTCCTCCTTAGGATTTAAAAACACATATTTTTTAACGCTTATATGATATAACGAAATTGGCAAAAAGTCAATGATATTTACATAAAAAACTTGGATTTGTGGAGAATCCAAGTTTTTATTTTTGTTCTTCTATAATTTGCATTATTTTCTGCCTGTTTTTATAAATTTGAGTTTCTCTTATATGTATTGCAAATAATACGACAATTATTAAGAAAATAGCTATATTTTTTATGTATAAAATTAAAATACTTGCTGAAATAGTTAATAAAATAAGTGTTATAAATGAAATTTTGTTAGAATATTTTTCTGCTTTATTTTTTCCTAATATTATATGTAATAATCCTTTTAAAACTCTTCCACCATCTAGTGGAAATATTGGTAACATATTAATTAATATTAAAAGTAAATTTGAATATATTATCATATTTTTCTGATAGTCATTAAGATGTATGAAATTGGCTATTAATATTATTAATAAATTAGTTATTGGCCCTGCAAGTGCAACTATTATTTTTTTAACTTCTAACATATTTGCTTTTTTAATTTTTTTATTATATTCATCAATTGATATTTTAAAGCTAACTGATAATCCAAATAGTTTTAACTCTATTTTTTCTGGTTTCATTCCTAATGTGAGTCCTGTAAGTAAATGCCCTAATTCATGTATAATTGCAAAAAACATTATTATTGCATAAAATTCTATTTGTTTTGTTATATAAAATAATATTAATAACAAAAATATTTTTAAATCTATTCTAAATACCATTTTTTCTCCTTTATAATTCTAATATTTTTTGTGGGTCAACTGTTCTTTCTGAAATTCTTATTTCAAAATGTAAATGTGGACCTGTTGAATTTCCTGTTGAACCAACTTCTGCTATTTCCTGCCCTTGAACTACTTTGTCTCCTTGTTTTACATACAAATTATTACAATGTGCATAAATTATACTTACTTCCCCTATTTGGATTTTTAAATGTTTCCCATAATCACCTTCTTCTGATGCTAGTACAACTTCTCCGTCTGTTGATGATTTTATTTTTGTACCTAAATTTGCTGCTATATCTGTACCTGTATGATTTTTGGGTACACTTCCAGTAGCTTCTTCTCTTCTTCCAAAACTTGAACTTATCGTTCCTTCAATTGGTTTTATAAAACTTGTTGTATTTTTTATATTATTAATATCTTGTTCTTCTTGGCTTAATTTTTGATTTTGTGTTGTTTCATTTTGTTCATTATTATTTTCAGTTGTTTCTATTGCACCTCCTATTGCTTCATTTAAATTTGTTTCTTCTTGCTTTTGTTCTTCTTGCTTTTCTTCCTGTTCTTTATTTTGACTATTAAATAAATTTATAATTCCATTTTTTATATTTTCATATAGTTCCATAAAGTTTGTATCATGTGATAATATCTCATTTGCTTTTTTTAATACATCATTTGAAAAAATATATTCATTATTTTTTATAAGATAAAATGTCGTATATATTAAAGAACAGATTAAAAGCTGTACTAGTATTTTTTTTAATAATTTTATATCTTTTCTTTTATCGTTACTTTTTAAGTTATCTTTCATTTTTATTGGCATCTCGCCATTTTCGGCTCTTTTTCTTCTTTCATATATTTCCTCAGCTCGTCTAATTTTTTCTTCTACTGTTAATGCTCTTTCCATAAAAAATAACACCTCTTCCTCAGTTTCTTTCTAAACTATATGTTGGGAAAAGGTGTTTTATGACTATTTAATTATTAGTAACAATATTTGCAAAATTATTATTATGCTTGATATAAATGAATATGTTTTTAATCTTTTATAACTTTTTTTGTTTTTTAAATTTACTATTACTTTTTTATCTTGATTTTGTATTTTATTTACATATTCTTCTACCAGCATTTCTGCTTCTTTTACAATATACTCATCTTTCTTATTTATTTGTTGCTTTGTTCGAGCATTCTCTATTTTTTGTAATTTTCGTGCTTGATTCCTTGATTTTAATACTACATAAGCTTCTTGAATCAAGTTTGATGGTAAATTTCTTAATATTACCATATTTTTATTATTAATTGTTTCCATATTTTTCCTCCTAAGTATTTTCTTATATTATTTACACTTTTAAGGAATTTATACATCTATTCAAGAAACAATTAAATTTTTATGTATTATATATTTCTTAATTTTTTAAACTTTGCATTGGTGCTGGAATTTGTCCGCCTCTATTAATAAATTTAGCTGATGAATATTTACTAATATTCATTATTGGACCATGACCTAGTAAACCGCCAAAATCTAATTCTTCCCCTTCTTTTTTTCCTATTGCAGGTATTACTCTAACAGCTGTTGTTTTAGAATTTACCATACCTATTGCAGCTTCATCTGCTATTATTGCAGAAATTGTTTCTGCTGGTGTATCTCCTGGTATAACTATCATATCTAATCCTACACTACAAACTGCTGTCATTGCTTCTAATTTTTCTATTGTTAATGCTCTTGTTCTTGCTGAATCTATCATTCCTGCATCTTCTGTAACAGGTATAAATGCTCCTGAAAGGCCTCCTACTTTTGATGAAGCCATAACTCCACCTTTTTTCACAGCATCATTTAATAAAGCAAGTGTTGCTGTTGTTCCATGAGTTCCACATTTTTCAAGTCCCATTTCTTCTAATATATGTGCAACAGAATCTCCTACTGCTGGTGTAGGTGCTAATGATAAATCAACTATACCAAAAGGTACTCCCAAACGTCTTGATGCTTCTGTTCCCACTAGTTGTCCCATCCTTGTTATTTTAAATGCTGTCTTTTTTATAATATCTGCAATTTCAGTAATATCAGCATTTTGGGCTTTTTCTAATGCTGATTTAACCACTCCTGGTCCAGATACTCCTACATTTATTACGCATTCAGGCTCTCCTACTCCATGAAAAGCCCCTGCCATAAATGGGTTATCTTCTGGTGCATTACAAAATACCACCAATTTCGCTGCTCCTATACAATTTCTATCTGCTGTATATTCACTTGTTTTCTTTATTATTTGTCCCATTAATTTGCAAGCATTTAAATTAATTCCGGCTTTTGTAGAACCTATATTTATAGATGAACATACTCTCTCAGTTTTGCTTAATGCCTCTGGTATAGATTCTATTAATTTCTTGTCTCCACTACTAAAACCTTTTTGTACTAATGCAGAATATCCTCCTATAAAATTTACATTACATGCTATTGCAGCTTTTTCAAGAGCTAATGCAAATTTTACCGGATTTGCATTTGTTGCAGCAGATATTATTGAAATAGGTGTTACAGATATTCTTTTATTTATGATAGGTATTCCATATTCTCTTTCTATATCTTCTCCTACTTTTACAAGATTGCTTGCATATTTTACAATTTTATTATATACATTATCACATGCTTTATCAATGTCACTATCAATACAATCTAATAATGAAATTCCCATTGTTATTGTTCTAATATCTAAATTTTCTTCTTGAATCATTTTTATAGTTTCTAATATATCAGTAGTTTTTAGCATAGTAAGTGACCTCCTTCTATATTCGGTGCATAGAGTTAAAAATGTCTTCATGCATTAAATGTACTTGAAGTTCATTTTCTTTCCCTACTTCTTCTAACTGATTTTTTAATGATGTAAATCCGTCTGATAAATGCTCTATATCTATTAGCATCACCATTGTGAAAACTTCTTGTAAAAGTGTTTGATTAATGTCTAATATATTTGCATTATTTTTTGCACATACTGTGCTTATGTTGGCTACTATACTAACTTTGTCTTTTCCTATAACTGTAATAATTGCTCTCATATTTTTCCTCCTTTTTGGTTTTATTATAAAAATTTTGAATAAAATTAATAAGAATGTATTATTTAGCAGTGTTTATTCTCATTTCCTATGTTAATTAGTATAGTCTATTTTTACTTATTTGTCTAGCAAACAAAACAAATTTTTACAAAAAAATCCAATAATTACTGATTAAATTTTTCGATATAATCAATAAGTTTTGGATTTTACTTTTTTTAAAACTATTATTTAAATTTTATATATTCTATTGTAATACTTTCTCAAATCTATGCTGATTTTAATTCTAATCTTAGTTTATCAGCTATCATTGCTATAAACTCGGAATTTGTAGGCTTTCCTTTACTTGCAGAGATTGTATATCCAAAGATGTTTTCTACTGCTTCTTGTTGACCTCTTCCCCATGCTACTTCTATTGCATGACGAATTGCTCTTTCTACTCTTGATGGTGTTGTGTTAAATTTTATGGCTATTTGTGGGTATAAACTTTTTGTAATTTGATTTATGACATCAATATCATTTACAACCATCATTATTGCTTCTCTTAGATATTGATATCCTTTTATATGTGCAGGTACTCCTACTTCATGAATTATATTTGTTACTAATGCCTCTAAATTTTCTTGGCTTTTTTCATTATTTGCTGGCAATTCTATATATTGAGATTTTATTTCTTTTGTAATAAAGTTTGTATTTGGTACAGTATTTTTATAGAATTTGAATTCTTTCATTCTTTTTATTAGCAATTCTATATCAAATGGTTTAACTATATAATATTGAGCTCCTAATTCTATTGCTTTTTTTGTTATTTTGTCTTGTCCAACAGCAGATAACATTATACATATTGGTCTTTTTTCTGTTTTTACTTTATTTATACTTTCTAATACTCCTAGACCATCTAAATGTGGCATTATAACATCAATTAATGCTACATCTGGATTTTTATCTATTATCTCATCTACCGCTTCATTTCCATCCTTTACTCTTGATATTACTTCCATATCTTCTTGTGCATCTATATATGATGCCAATGTTTTGCTGAATTCTTGATTATCATCTGCAATCAAAACTGTAATTTTTTCTTTCATTTTTTCCTCCCACTTTCTTCTGTAAATTTTTTACAGTTTCATTATATTCTTTTATTATATAAAAAGCAATAGTTTTTGGAATTTTTTTCCATTTTATTTATAAAACGACTATTTTAATATACTTTTGATATATATTTTTTATATAAATTTGAAATTTTTTCAATTTTTATATTTTTTTCTTCATAATCCTTTATGAATTTAGGTTTTACTTTTTCTTCCATTTCAATTCTACATTTTATTTTTTCGCTATATTCTGTTTCTACAATATTTATTTGTTCGTTTTTACAATAATACTTAAATTTTTCAAAATTGTTATATTCTATTTCAACTTCAAGCCCTATTCCTATTGTTTCTTCTATTTTTTTGCTTTTTTCAATTGCTTTCAATAAACTGTCTGAATATGCTCTAACTAATCCACCTGTTCCTAATAGTATTCCTCCAAAATATCTTGTTACTACTATTAAAACATTTGCTAAATTATTTGTCTTTAAAATATTTAGCATTGGTCCTCCTGCTGTTCCTGATGGTTCTCCATCATCACTTGCTCTTTCTATTATTTGTTCATCTTCTATAATTCTATATGCTATACAATTATGTCTTGCATCATGATATTTTTTCTTTATTTCGCTTATTTTTTCTTCTGCTTCTTCTTTACTTTCTACTTTTATTAGGTTGGCGATAAATTTAGATTTTTTTTCAATTATTTCTGTTTCTACATTGTTTTCTATTGAATAAAATTGATTTATCATTTTTTGTAAATTCTCCAATCTATTTTTATATTTGGTATCTAATTTTTATATTTTAATAAATTACTTTATTAAAATGTTTTTATTGTTTTAACTTCTTATTTTCTACTTCTTTATTCCTCTAAATTTCCAGCTACAAATCCAGTAGAATATGCTATTTGTAGATTAAATCCACCTGTATAACCATCTACATCAATTATTTCTCCTGCAAAATATAATCCTGATATTATTTTTGATTGCATTGTTTTTGGATTTATTTCTTTTATGTTTATTCCACCACTTGTTATTATTGCCTCATCTATTGGTCTAAAATTTTGTATTTTTAATTCAAAATTTTTTAATAATTTTACTATTTTTAATCTTTCTTCTTTTGTTATTTCATTTACTTTTTTATTATATTTAATTCCACTTTTTTCTAATATTACAGGTATTAATTTTTGTGGTAATAATTTATTTAGACTATTTTTATATTCTTTATTTTTTTCTTCACTAAAATCTCTTAGTATTCTTTCATTTAGCTTTTCTTCTGTTAAAGCTGGTTTTAAGTCTATTATTAATTTTATTTTTTGCTCTTTTAATAAATTTTCAATTTCTTTATATCGTACTAAATGTGCTGATGAACTTAGGATTATTGGACCAGATACTCCAAAATGTGTAAATAGCATTTCTCCAAAATCTTCATATATATTTTTATTTTTAGATTCATCTTCTAGCCTTATTTTTACATTTTTCAAACTTAATCCTTGTAACTGTTTACAAATATTTTTTTCATATATTTCTAATGGTACTAATGATGGTTTTATTTTTGTTACTGTATGTCCTAATTTTTTTGCTAATATATATCCATCCCCTGTTGAACCCGTTAATGGATAGCTTTTTCCTCCTGTTGCTAATATTACCTTATCAGCTTTTATTACTCCATTTTGTGTTTTCACCCCTTGTATTTCATTGTTTTGGTTTATTATAATTTCTTGGACATTTTCATTATATTTTACATTTATTCCTAATTCTTTAATTTTTTTAGTAAAACATTTTAATACATCAAGTGATTTATCTGTTACTGGGAACACTCTATTTCCTCTTTCTTCTTTTACATTAAGACCTTCTTTTTTTAGGAAATTTATTATATCATCATTTGTATATCTCTTAAATGCACTATATAAAAATTTGCCATTTCCAGGAATGTTTTTTATAAATTCATCAATATTTAATGATGATGTTATATTACATCTTCCTTTTCCTGTTATTAGCAATTTTTTACCTAGTTGATTATTTTTTTCTAAAATTATAACATCATGACCCTTTTCTTTTGCTGTTATTGCTGATAGCATTCCTGCTGGTCCTCCACCTATAATGGCTACTTTCATTTTTATATCATCCTTTCTGACCAATTGGGGACGTTTCTTTTTGGACATTTTTGACCATTTGGGGACGTTTCCTTTTGGACATTTTTGACCAACTAGGGACGTTTCCTTTTGGACATTTTTGACCAAAAGGAAACGTCCCCAAATGGTCAAAAATGTCCAAAAAGAAACGTCCCCAATTGGTTCTTAATTTTCCATACTTTCTATCGCTTTTATTACTCCATATTTTCCATATTCATATGTAAGCCCACCTTGCATATATGCTATATATGGCTCTCTCATTGGTCCATCACAACTTAGTTCTATTGTTGAACCTTCTGTAAATGTTCCTGCTGCCATTATTACTTCATCTTCATATCCTCCCATTGGACTTGGTTCTGGGATTACACATGAATCGATTGGTGAGCCTTTTTGTATTCCTTGACAGAATTTTACTAATTTTTCACTATCTCCTAATTTTATTGTTTGTACAATATCTGCTCTAATTTCGTCATATTTAGGTTCTACATCATATCCTAATTTTTCTAATATACAACTTGCAAATATTGCTGTTTTTACACTACTTGAAACAACTTGTGGAGCAAAAAATAGTCCTTTTAATAAATTTGTATTTTGATTTAGTGATGGTCCTATTTCTTTTCCTATACCAGGTGCTGTAAGTCTTTCTGCACATAATTTTATTAATTTTTCTTTTCCTACTATATATGCTCCACTTGTAGCTATACCTGCTCCTAAATTTTTCATCAATGAACCAACTGCAATATCTGCTCCTACTTCTATTGGTTCTCTGTCTTGTACAAATTCTCCATAACAATTATCTACCATTATTATAACTTCTTTGTTAACTTCTCTTATCGCTTTTATTGCTTTTTCTATTTTCTCTATTGTTAAACTTTTTCTTGTTGAATATCCTCTTGACCTTTGTATTTCTACTAGTTTTATGTCTTTTTTGGCTAATCTTTCTTTTATTTTTTCGATGTCAAAATCATTATCTTTTAGTTCTATTTGCTCATAATTTATTCCAAATGCTTTTAATGAACTTTCGCTTTGTTCTTTTCCTACTCCTATAACTGTTTGTAAAGTATCATATGGTGCTCCTGTTATGCTTAACATTATGTCATTTGGTCTTAATAATGCTGATAATGTTACTGCTAGTGCATGTGTACCTGATATAAATTGTGCACGTACTAAACTATCTTCTGCTTTAAATATTTTTGCATATATTTCTTCTATTTTATTTCTTCCTGGCTCATCTATACCATATCCTGTTGATGAGGTTAAGTGCACTTCTTGTAAATTACATTCTTGAAATGCTTCTATTACCTTTATGCTATTTTTTTCGCATATTTCTTCTATTACTTTAAATTGTGGTTGTATTTTTTCTTCTACTTCTTTTATTAATTCTTTACTTATTTTCATATTTTTTGTTCCTCTTTTCGTTATAATCTTTATATATTTTACTATAAATTTCTATTTTTTTCAATATTGATTGTATTTTATGTTAATTTTTGATATAATATCATTGTAACTGTAAATTCAGATTCAATATTTAAGGAGGGCTTTATGAAGCTAAAAGAATTTAAAGTTCAATTTGAGCGGTCTATTGGAGATTTCGCAGAGGTATTCAATTACCTAAATGTCTTAGAAGAATTGGGAATGTATGTTGACCTTAAGATTATCTACAAATCTTCTGGTTATCGTCTAAATGTGAATCTATATAATTCGCTCGAAGCTTTATTCCCTATTTTGTCTTTTAAAACAAGGATATTACCATTAGAAGATGATATTTTGGATTTTATTCAAAATACCAATATGCTTAAAGCATATTTATCATTTTCACTTGATGGTGAAAATCTAAAAGTCAGTGTATATGATAAAGTTTCGACAGACACGAGTGTTTCTTATGAACTCGATAATGTAGAAACCAAATTCAGTATACTTTCGTTTAATGTTCTTGTTCAAAAAGAATATAAAGATATGGTAGAATATCTTATTCCATTGCTCAATCGTTATTCAACGGATTGTTTGTTACGGCAGCGTTACGAAAATGTTATTGAAATCATTTTTGACAAAAACAATTGTCGTTTAAAAGTAATGTTACCTACAAATGATTCGAAGGTTGTACAGTATTTCATTTCAAAGTTTAATGCTTTACAATCTATAATAACTAATCCAAAAATTAAATTTTCATCATTAGCACATAAAAAAACTGTTTTTTTGAAAATAGCAGTATTTGCTAATGATGAAACTGAGCAAAAGACTGCTCTTTCTACCATAAGATTTATGTAACAACATTTATCTTATGGTAAAGTCAAAAAAAAATCCCAGAACTCTGGGATTTTTTTATTAAATATTTTATTTTTGTGCATATGGTAATAATGCAATATGTCTAGCTCTTTTTATAGCTAATGTTATATCTCTTTGATGTTTACTACATGCTCCTGTTGTTCTTCTTGGTAAGATTTTTCCTTTATCACTGATAAATTTTCTTAATTGTTCTGGATTTTTGTAATCTAAAACAAAGTTTTTATCACTACATAATAAACATACTTTTTTTCTTTGTTTTCTGAATCTTGGATTATAATCCTCATCATAGTTTTTGTTATTTCTTTTATTTTGTTTTTTATCTGCCATTTTCCTTTTCCCCCCTTGAATTAGAATGGTAGGTCATCACTTGAAGACATTTCAAAATCTGCACCCATGCTTCCTGGTGCTGTATTTCCAAAAGTATTTTCAAAAGAACTTGCACCTGTTGCATCAGCTTCTCTTTTACTATCAGCAAAATATGCTTCTTCTGCAATTACTTCTGTTACATAATGTTTTTGTCCTTGGTCATCATCCCAAGTTCTTGTTTGAATTCTTCCAATAATTCCTACTTGTTGACCTTTCTTAAAGTATTTGCTACAAAATTCTCCTAATTTGCTCCATGCAACTATGTTTATAAAGTCTGCTTGTCTTTCTTCTCCTTGTCTAACAAATCTTCTATTAACTGCTAAACTAAATGAAGAAACTAATGTATTACTTGTTTGTGTATATCTTGTTTCTGGGTCTCTTGTTAATCTTCCCATTAATATTACTTTGTTCATATGTTATCACCTTTCTTTACTTTAAATAAAGGCCCCTATCTTTATTTAATAATTTTTGTTTCAAATTAGTCTTCTTTTCTTACAACGATAAATTTGATTATATCATCTGTAATTCTGTAAACTCTTTCAAGTTCTGCTATTGAAGCTGGTTCTGCTTCAAAATTGAATAACATGTATGTAGCTTCTGTGAATTTTTTTATTTCATAAGCTAATTTTTTCTTTCCCATGTTTTCAACTGATTCAACTTTACCATGTTCATTTATTAATCCTGTAAATTTATCTTCTAATGCTTTTAATCCTGCTTCATCTACATTTGGATTAACAATGATAATGCTTTCATATTTGTTCATTGTCTTTCACCTCCCTATGGATTTATAACCTGCTTTTTCAAACAAGTAGAGATTAAAAATAGTTATACTATTTTTAAAGCATAACTATTTTACCACATTTTCCTATATTTTGCAATAGCTCTTTTTTATTTTTTTAGGATACAAAAAACTGAGATAATCTTTCTTTATCTCAGTTTATAAATTAGCTATTTTCTCCTCTACCTTCTGGTAATGCTGGATAATCTAATACTACTCTTATCTTCATTACATATCTTATTGCTCTTACAACTTTACTATTTTTAATTCTTTGCCATAAGCTTGGTTTTGCTTCAAAAGTTGTTTCTTGAACATATTGTTGTTGTTCAACATTTTGTACATTTTCTTGTACTTGTTCTTCAACAATTTGTTCTGGTTCTTCTACTGGTGTTGGTATAGATTTTAATGCATCTGCAACTTCTATTCCAATATAACTTAATGCTTTTGATCTATCTTCTATTCTTTCCATATCTATTTCAATATGTAGATTTGATTCTAAGTTATTGATTCTTGCATGTAATAATTTCATTGCATCTTGATAGTTTTGAGATTTTTTGCTTTTTGTTTTTCCTACTATATTTAAAGTTTCAATTATATCTTCTGGGAAATCTGCTTCTGCTTCTTTTACTTGTGTTTTCCAATCTTTTTCTTTATTATCTACACATTCAACTAATTCTTTTAATTGACCAGATAGTGCTATATTTTGTTCTCTTTGTCTTATTAATTCTTCTATTTTCTTTGTATTTTCTTCAAATTGATTTGTTGCATATTCTACTAGTCCATATGCAGCTTTATATACACTTGCTGGAAAGTTTTTCTTTTTTGGATATTCAATTAAATAAGTTTTTATTGACTCTATTAAATCTTTAAAATATGTGTCATCTTCTAATTGTACAATTTGCTTCTTGCTGTTTGGATTTATTAGTTTTTGTACTTTATCTATATTTGATAATATTTTTTCCTCTGTTATAACCATTCTCACATTTACTATGCCAGATCTAGACATTGTAAATTACCTCCTTTATCTTACGCGTGATTGCTTTTTTACTAATTCATTTATAATTATACATTAATAAACAAAAAACTACAATAGAAACCTTTAATTTTTATGTTAAATTTCTGTTACAAAAATATTACATTTTTATTACAAGGTTTTATTGTAATTTTTTATTTTATTTCTATTTAATCCGTAGTATTTATATAAGTTTGTTAAATTTTTATTTAACTTATACCTCTTATTTTATAAATTACTATAATTTTGCAATAAGAACTTTTTTATGTGACTAATTTTATAATACCGTTTTTATTTCTTCAAATCTTTTTACCTTTTGTGTTGTTGTTTTTATTAATTCTTTATCTGTTATTATTATATCTCTTATATATTTGTATGGTGGCATTGTTTTATTTATCTTTTTAACTTCTTGCCATAATATATTTTTTAATTCTTCTTCATTTTCTGTATTATATATTTCTTTTGCTAATTCTTTATCATATACAAGTTTTGCACAGATTTTATAGTCTCCATCATCTTCTGGTCTTCCATATACAAATGATTCTTTGATTCCCTCTATTTTATTTAATAATGTTTCCAATTCTTCTGGGAATATATTTTTTCCGTTTTTTAATACAATAACAAATTTCTTTCTTCCAGATATAAATATATATCCATCTTTATCTATTTTTGCTAAATCACCTGTATGTAGCCATCCATCTTTATCTAATGTTTCTTTTGTTGCTTCTTCATTATTATAATATCCTAACATTATTGATGGACCTTTTGCTAATAGTTCTCCTACTCCATCTTCATCTGGTTCATCTATTTTTACATCTAAACTTGGAAATGCTTTTCCTATTGAACCTAATCTTCTATATTTGTCATCTTCTGCCGCTATAACTGGTGAGCTTTCTGTTAAGCCATATCCTTGATACATTGTAAACCCTAATTCATTAAAACCTTTTTCTGCTTCTGGGTCTAATGCAGCTCCACCTGATACAAATAGTCTTACTTTTCCACCTAAATTGTCATGTATTTCTTTAAATAATTTTTTTCTAATATCTATTCCAAATTTTAATAAAAATTGACTAATCTTTATTCCTTTTTTTACAGTTTCTAATTTACCTTTTTTAGCAATCCCTTTCATTACCTGTTTATACATTGATTCAAATAATATTGGAACAGATATCATAGCTGTTATTTGATATTCTTTTATATTTTCTGCAATATGTCTTATTCCCTCACAAAAAGCAATTGCTCCTCCTACTGATATTGGGTATAAAAATCCTACTGTACATTCAAAAGTATGGTGTAAAGGTAAAAATGATAAAAACCTATCTGTTGGGTATAATTTAATAACTGATGTTATATCTTTTAAATTTGCACATATGTTTTGATGTGATAGCATAACAGCTTTTGACATTGCTGTTGTTCCAGATGTAAACAACATTATTGACATTTTTTCATTATCAATTTTTGCATCTAAGAAATCTCTATTTCCTTCTTCTAATAGTTTTTTACCTTGTTCTAGCATTTCTTTTTGAGAATAGATTCCATTTTCTTCTTTTTCTAAATCCATTGATATAAAATATTTTACATTTGTGTTATTTTGTTCTTTTATTTTATTCATTACTTCATTATATTTTTCTGAATAAAAGATTGCTTCTACTTCTGAACGAACTATCAAACTTTCTATTTCATTATCTGGTAATGATTTATCTAGTGGAACTACTACTCCTACCCCTGTTACTATTGCTAGATAAGCAACGCCCCAATCATATCTATTTTCAGATATTACTGCTATTCTTTTATCTTTTAATCCTAATTCTACTAATTTTGTTCCTAAACTTTTTATATCATCTCTAAATTCTTTATGTGTTATTTCTTTAAATTTTCCTGGTTCTTCTGTTTTAAATATATATGCTGGTCTATCTCCAAATTTTTCTCCTGTTTTTTCTAGCAGAACTTTTAAATCTGTATATTTTGTAGCTTCATAAATTGGTTTTCTCATATAAAACATTCCTTTCTTTAAAGACACTTTATTTAATGATTTACACTAAAATATCTTTAATCTCCCTTTTATTATTTTACTTTTAATCCTTCTATTACTGTATTTTCAATTTCCTTATATAAGCTCATTATATCTATTTCTGTATTTTTTCTTAATTTATATACTAATATCGAACATATTAAACCATATATTTCTGACGCAATAATTTTTGAGTCACCTTTTTTTATTTCTCCTTTTTCAATTCCTTTTTTTACTATGTCTTCGATTTTATTTATATATTCATATATATGTTTTTTACATTTTTTATTTCTTTCTTCATTTCCCCAAAATTGACTAAGAAGAATTGTGATTAAATCTTCATATTTTACTGCTATCTTTATTTGAATTAAAACTACTGCTTTTAACTTATCTATATAATTTGTATATTTTGCTGTTTTTATATCTATACTATTTTGTAGCAGTTTCATTCCCTCTTCTATTAAAAAATTAAAAATTTCTTCTTTGCTAGAAAAATGATAATATAATGTTCCTTTTGCCACTCCAACAGTTGCTGTAATTTCTTCTATACTTGTTGCCTCATATCCTTTTTCTGCAAAAAGTTTCATTGATGTTTCAAAAATTTTTCTTTTGGTTTTGTTCATATTTTCTTAACATCCTTTCAACACATAATTTAATATTTATATTATATATTCAATTTTACAATATTGCAATATATTTTATTTTTTTATACCAGATATTCTAATCTTGATTGGATTAAATTTTCTTCGTTTTATATTTTTCTTTAAGTTTTAGCTAAATATTTATGATTTGTAATTTTCTACAAACTAAAAATAGAAATTCTTTAATATACATTATTAGAATTTCTATTTCTACATATCTTACTATCTTAAAAGACATATTAAAGCAAATACAATTACTTGCATTGTTACATTAAAAAATAAATTATAATTCACACATTTTATTCCTTTATTGTTTAATTCCTCAAATCCTGCTACCATATCATCTATCTCTTTTTGAGAAGTTATTTTTTCATCTTCCATATATTCTTTTGCTAAATATTTTGCTTTTATCATTGCATCATTTTCTAAATATGCTCTAACTAGAAAATATATAAATCCCATAAATGTTAAAATTACTATAAATAACATTTTATATGGTAATACTTTTAATAGTCCTAATATTGAAATTACTATAAAAAATAGCATAAAAATATTTGAATATATAAAATTAAATATTAATAATTTTCTATCTTGTACAGAATGTAAACATTCATGTGCAATTGTTTGTATTCTTGTATATGAATCTTTTATATTTGCAATTAATATTTTGTTTGATATTGCAATATATAAACAACTTTTTATACTTTCATCTTCTACTATTTCTACATTTTCGTTTTTTAGCATTTTTAAATATTTCTTACATATTTCAGTATTATTTGGGTATTTTTTGGCTATTTCATCTAGTTTTTCATTTTTTGCTAATTCTTCTATTTTTTTAATATTATAACTAAATATAAATTTAAGAAAAATTAAACTTAATCCAAATATTATTAAAATTAACACATATTCCATAATTGCTCCTTAATTATTGCATAATATCTCTAATTGCTTCACCAATTATTCTATTTACATCAGCTATTACTATATTAAACTTTGTTTCTGCTTCAAAATACTTCTTTGCATCATCTATTGTTATTAATTCTGCATATAAATCTTTCATTTTTTGCATTTTTTCTTGGTCTTCTTTTCCTGTTTGCATTTGTGTAATTTGAGCATCATATCTAGCCATTTCAAATTCTTGTATTTTATTTTTTAAATCATTGTTTAAATTTATTGTTTGTTTTGCCATTTTATAATTTGTATATTCTTCTGATTGTTTAATTTCTTGTGCTAATCTATTTGCTGTATCATATATGTTCATTTAGATTCCTCCCTTAATTTGTAGCTGTTGTATTTGTTGTTGGTGTTGTAGCCTCTGCTCCTTCTATTACTACATCTGCATTTATTGGGCAAATATTAACAAACGTATTTCCATCATTTACTTCTATTTCATTTCTTTCTAAATCTTTATATACTGTTTTTTCATCTCTTGCTGATTTAGTACATTTTATTTTTATTGCTTTTCCATTTGTTATATAATATCCATCAAATGTTCCTATATTTTTCAAACCTTGTCTTCCCTTATTTTCTTTATCTGATAATGTATAATTATCACAAAATGTTATTATTATATTTTTAGTTGTTATTGCACTTTTCGTATCCCAATCTGTCTGTGCTTTTCCTCTTGCATATCTTTTATATACTTTATTTTCTGAATCATACTCATATTTTACTGTTTGTAAATCTGAATGTGGTATTGTTACTTCTAATGCTTCTTGTCCATTTTCTAAGTTAATTTCTTCTGCATTATATTTTAATACACTTTCTTCATCAGATGTTGTTCTAAATTTTTTATTTTTTGCTGATTGTAATAGCTTTTCTGTACTTGTAACAGCATTATGTGGTGCTAATTTATCTTTTACACGCCAAAATGTAGTTCCATCTTCTGCAATCCCATTTATATCATTAATACTATATTTTTTTATATCACTTTGTGCTTGTGGACTTTGTCCAAAATGTACATATATTGCATCATTTTCCATAGCATAATCTATAAAATAATGTCTAGCACTTCTAACTGGTCCTATTTTGTCTAAATCTGCACCTTTAAATAATGCCATTAATCTAGTTTCTCCGCCTTCAACTACTATTTCATAAATCATATAAGCATCATTTAATCCCGCTTGTGGCCATGCATCACTATGATTGTCTATCATTACTGCTATTGGTCTATCATTTCCACTAAATATTTGTACTGTTTTTTCTTCTGGTTCTTCTACAACATTTTCTTCTTGTTTAGCCATTGCTGGTTCTTCATTTTCTTTGTCTTTTATTATTTTTTGTCCTAATACTACTCCTGCTACTATTATTAATATCACTAATATTATTATTAGTGCCTTAATTCCACCTTTTTCCATAGTTTCCTCCATTTATCTAGTTATTTCTAGAGATTTCAATATTTTTTCTTCTTTTGGTCTCATAATCTTTTTGTCTTCTTCTTTTATATGGTCATATCCCATTAAGTGATAAAAACCATGAACTAACATATAGCTTAATTCTCTTTCAAAACTATGTCCATATTCTTCTGCCTGTTCTTTTACTTTTTCTATTGATATAACAATATCTCCTAAAACATCTTCATATTCAAAATCGTTATTTTCTATTTTCTTGTCCAATTCGTCTTTTTCGAACATAGGAAATGATAATACATCTGTTTCTTTATCAATATTTCTATATTCTTTATTTATTTTTCTAATATTTTGAGGAGTAGTTAGTATAATTGTCATACATAATTTTGAATTTTGTATTTTTTCTTCTTCAAAGCATTTTTCTATAACTTTTTTAATGATAGGCTCATACTCTTTATTTTCTTCTATACCTTCATATATTATTTCATACATTTTATGCTACCTTCTTTATTTTTTTAACATAATTTCCTTCTGATTTAAAACTATTTTTAAGTTCTCTCATTGCTCCATAATCTATTAATTTTCTTTTATAATATTTTAATAGTTTTGAATAATCAGTTTTACTATCTTCTATTTTTCTCATATCATTTTTTATAAATAATATTTCTTTTTGTTTTACATATTCTATAAAATCATTTTCTTTTAGTTTTGAAATTTCTTTATATTTATTCCAGAATTGCTTGAATTCATCTCTTTCTTTTATATTTTCCCAATATACTTTTGTTGATAATAATTTTATGTTATATTCTTCTATTAAATTAATTAACATTGAATATGCTCTTTCACGTTTTGTTGCAATTTTTGTGTCTTGTACTAACATTCTTGCATCTCTAAGTAGTTTTTCATAGCATTGTGTTGCAACTATCAATGGCAAGCTATGTGTAAATAATTTTCTACTTATACTTAGTAAAATCACATTTTTTTCGATTGTATCTTTTGTATCTAATTTGCCAACTGTATATGATTCAAATTTTTCATATTCGTTTACAACTTCTTTTGCAATCTCATCTCCATTTATTTCTATTTTTAATGATAATATATTTTGTATATAATCTTCTAATGTATAAAATATTTTTGTATATATCCAGTCTTTTGAAGATTCATATGAATTTGTTGTATCTGCTAATTTTATTGAATAATTTTTTAAGATTGCTTTATACAACATATCCATTTTAGATATATAAAATTCTTCATATCTTTTTATTACTTTTTCTTTTCCAGATATTTTTATTCCTTCATAATCTAATTCCAACAAATATTTTTGTTTTCTATTTTTATATTCTATATACTCATTTTCTTTTAAGCTTGTTACTTCATAATATTTTGATAATGCATTTTGCTCAAATTCTGTTGCAGAATTATTTTTTACTTTTTTATATATAGAATCCATCACATATTTATCTAATGCTTCTAGATAGTTTTCATATGATGTATCATATTTTTTCTCCATTTCATCATCATTATATTCTGCCTTACTACTTTTAAAATTTTCATATGCTTTTAAAAGGTTATTTCTTTTTATTGAAATTAACATTCCATTAATTCCTATTTTTGTAGGAATTAACATTTTTGTTAATGTTTTTGTTATTTTATTAAAAAATGTTTTATCTTGACCTGTTATTCTTAAACTTCTTTCTTCCATAGCTCTCATCCCTTCAAAATACAATTTTTTCATTAGTTCCTATATTTTCAAGAACCTCGTAAGTAAGGTAAACATCTATACCATTTTCAGTTTCATATGTATTAATTATCTTATTTGTTATTTTTGTTTTATCTTCAATTTCTTTATCAAATTCTGCCTCTAACTCTTGTATCCCTAAGTTTTTTGCTTCTTCTACCGTGTACTTTTTTTGTTCTTGTTTTACTTCATAATTAGTTGTTTTTATTATAGAAATTGGTAAATAGAAATCTGAAAATATCCTTAATTTACTCTCTGTTTCTATTGTATCATAAATTTGAAATTTTGAAAGCCCTTTGTACAAATTTATTTTAAAATTATTAAATTTTATTGAATATTTTTCTTCAATATTTCCTGTTTTTGCCTTTTCCGTAGCATTGTAGTCAATATGTGTATTTTTTGTATGCCAAACTTTTGCTTCTATTTCTCCTTTTGCATGAACATATCTTATTCCTGTATATTTTCCTTCCATCCACCCATTTATTAAAGTATCTCCTACATTTATTGTATCTCCTACTTTTACATTTGCAGTTCCTGATTGTGCATTTATTTTTGTTATCACTCCTGCTTTATCTGCTACTATACTGCAATATTCATTTTCATCTATTATTTCTGGTTTTTGAGCTGATTTTACTAATTTAACAATTGCATTTGTTCCTTTTAATTCTATTCCCATCCATGCTACATCATCTCTTTTTAATCTTACTTCATTTATTATTTCTTTTGTATTTATTTTTGATTTTTCCTTTCCTACTTTTAATCCTGCTTCTTCTAAGCTTTCCTGTATATTTTCTAGATTTTTCCCATTTTCTTCTACTATTTCAATATTCCAAACATATTGAGAACTTACCATTATTAAAGCTATTACTAATATTAGTAATATTGCAAATATTTTTCTTTTTTTGTATCTATGTAATATAAATGGTAGTCCTTTTTTCTTTTTTATTTTCATTTTACAATGTGTTTCTTTTGCAATATCACACATTTCTTTAAATTGTTTTATTTTTACATTTAATATTATTTTTGTTTCTTTATTTTTTTTGATATTCCATATTAATATTTTTTTATTCCTACATATATTTATAAATCTTTCTATATAATATCCTTCTATTATAATTCTTAAATATCCAGAAACATAATTAGTAATTGTTTTTATTATCATTATTCTCTCCTTTTATATATGTAAATTAATCTGTTAATCTTTCGAACTCAAAACTTTCTATTTGACCTGTTACTTTAATATCATCATTTGTCATATTTTCTAAATTCAAATTATATCCATTAATATTTATTATTCCTATATATGTACTTATTTTTATATAAAATTCTTCATATTCTAATATACCTTTAAAGTTTTCAATAAGCATTTCATCAAATCCCATAATTGAAATTTTAGGCATATTTGAATATACTTCTTTTGGCAATTCTAGCATTTTATCTATTCTGTTAAGTTTTTCCTTTTTCATATAATTCCTCCTTATTATTCCCATTCATCTAATGACTTAAATTCATAACCTTGCTCTTTTATTTCTTTTATAATACTGTCTAATATATTTGTATTTGTTTTTGAATTTCCATGTAATAACATTATTTCTCCATTATGTATGTTATCTAAAATTCTCTTTTTTGCCTCTTCTTCACTTGGTTGCTTTTTTTCGTCCCAATCTTGGTATGCAAATGACCACATTACATTTTTATATCCTAATGAATTTGTTACTTTTAATGTTCTTTCACTAAATTCTCCTTTTGGTGGTCTTATATATTTCATTTCATAGTTGAATTTTTCGTATATTGCTTGGTGTAAGCCCATTACTTCTTTTTTTATTTCTTCATCAGAAATCTCTGGAAGGCTTTTGTGGTTAACTGTATGATTTCCTACTATATGTCCTTCATCGAGCATTCTTTTTACTAATTCTTCTTGTGTATTTACATAGTGCGCAGTTATAAAAAAGGTTGCTTTTACATTATTTTGTTTTAAAGTATCCAATATTTGACTTGTGTAACCTGCTTCATATCCTTCATCAAATGTTAGATAAATATATTTTTTGTCTGGATTTCCTAGACATATTCCATTATTTTCTTCTAAAAGCTTTTGGTTTTCTTTTCCTACATCTGGTTGTTCATGTGTATTACTTCTTTTTATTCCCCAGCCTATTTTTTTATTGTTTTCTATTTTAGAACTTGTTTCTATATAATTTTCTTGTGGATTCATTGTTAATATTGATAATGTTAATATACTTATTGTTAATACAGCTATTATGCTTATTTTTTTAAAGTTTCTTTTTGCTTTTTTTATATACATGTTAACTCTTCCTCTCATACAAATTTTATATTACATTATATTTGTTTATTTATTAATATATGTTAAATTTACATTGTTTTAAATTTAAATATATTTACTTTCTTATTTTTATATCCAATGTGACATTTTTCGTGATATTTTTACTTTAAAATATATTTTATTATTTTTTCTGATATTTTTATTTCTATTTTTTAATTTATATGTTACTGATAGTTTTAGCATTTGGATAATTTTGTAAATAGACTATTGACAAGTTTAATTTTTTAGAATATATTGTTATTGTTTTTGGAAAAATAAGGTAATATATTTTTTATTGTCGAAACCTTTATTTTTTTAAAACTATATTTTTATCTTATTTTAAGGGGGAGTTAGTCCAATGCTAAATTTTGCTATTTGTGATGACAATGTTAACATTTTAGACAGATTGCAGAAATTATTAGAAACTATTTTTACAAAAAATAATTTCGAAGCACAAGTTTGTTTCAAATTTGATAATGTTGAAGATTTACTTACATGTTTTGATAATAATAAAGTTGATGTCTTATTACTAGATATTAATTTAAAATCTAATAAATCCGGACTTGATATTGCTGAACAAATTAGAAAGAAAAATAAAGATGTGTACCTTATTTTTACTACTGCACACTTAGAATATGCTATGGTTGCATATAGATACAAGACTTTTGACTATTTACCTAAACCTATTACTTATGATAGATTAGAAGATACTATCAAAAGATTATTTGAGGATATCTATGGATTACCAAAGAAATATATTAAAATTGATAATAAAAACACCCTTGTTGATGCTAACGAAATTCAATATATTTGTAGAGATGGTATGAAATTGATATTTCATACCACTTCTCGTGATTATGACATTTATAGTTCTTTTAATAAAATAAAAAATCAATTACCAGAAAATTTTGTTAGATGTCATAAATCTTATATTGTAAATACAGGTGTTATTAAAGATGTTGACCCTGTGTCACTTACTGTTCAGTTTGATAAAAATTCTTATTGTTATATTGGACCTAAATATAAAAATCAGTTTATGGAGGTTATGAAGAAGAATGGAATTATTGAATAATATATGGATGGCGTTGAGTACGCCAAATGAATTAATTATGAATGTTATTATAATATTAACTGGTTTTATAGAAGCATTTTTTGCATTTAAAATTTTCACTTTAATATTGAATGTAAAATATTCTAATAAACAATTCTTAGCCTATGTCATTTTATGTGGCCTATCTGGTATATTTACTACATTTATTATACCTAATCCTCTTAATACTATTATTAATTTTATTTGTATGTTTATATTTAACTTTATAATTTTTAGACTTTCTATTATAAAAACTATTTTTGCCGTTCTTCTACCTACACTTATAGTTGCATTAATTACAACTTTAATTATTAATCCATATATAACCATTTTTAACATTTCTTCATCAGATTTATCTAATATACCTATATATAAAATTGGTTATTTAGCAATATTATATTTAATAATTTATATAGTTACACTTATATTAAAAAATAAAAATTATGTATTAACAATTCTAGATGATATGGATAAAAAAAATAAAAGAGTAATTGTAATTAACTTAGTTTTAGGAATATTGGCATTATTAGTACAAGCATTTATAACTTTTTATTATATTGATAAATTACCTGTTTATATAACATTTTTTAGCTTTATTTCTTTACTTGCATATTTTAGTATTAGTATTTTTAGTATGACCAGAATTATAAAGTTAACACAAACTACTAGGAAGTTAGAAAGTGCAGAAGAATATAATAAAACTTTACGTATTTTGCACGATAATGTTAGAGGATTTAAACATGATTTTGATAATATTGTAACTACAATTGGTGGTTATGTAAAAACAAATGATTTAGAAGGCTTAAAAAAATATTATAAACAATTAGAAGATGATTGCCAAAAAGTTAATAATTTATATTTATTAAATCCAGAAATTATAAATAATCCTGGTGTATATAGTTTACTTACAAATAAATATAATGATGCAATTTCAAAAGATATTAAAGTAAATATTAGTTTTCTTTTAGATTTGAATACTTTAAAAATGAAAATATATGAATTTGCTAGAATATTAGGTATATTATTAGATAATGCAATTGAAGCTAGTAATGAATGTGATGAAAAAATTATTAATATAATTTTTAGAGATGATGAAAAAAATCATAGACAATTAGTTATTATAGAAAATACATATAAAGACAAAAATGTTGATACAGAAAAAATATTTGCAAAAGGTGTTTCTGGAAAAGAAAACCATACTGGATTAGGATTATGGGAAGTTAATAATATATTAAAGAAAAATAATAATCTTTCTTTATTTACAACTAAAAATGACAAATATTTTTCTCAACAATTAGAAATTTATTATTAAATTAATCTTATTACTAAATTAAAATTTTTAAAAAAGCTTAACAAAACTTTTGTATTTTATTACTGTTTTGATTAAGCTTTTTATTTTATATCTATAAGTTTTATATATTTATTTTTTTAATAATTTTTGTTTAATATTATAATTGTTTATTTTAACTAAATAGAATTTGAAATATCATTTTATTTAGATATTTCAAATTCTATTTATTAGTCATAAAAAAATACCTAGAACAACCTAGGCATTTTGTCTTTTGACTTGGAATTGTATCAAACTTTTTAGGTTTGTTGGTAAAAATAATTTTTCGTCCTATTTTTACCAATGAATTAATCTTTTTTAATCATGCTTGCTGGCATTTTTGGTTGATGAAATACCCATAATAATGTGCAAGCTGTATTTGTTGCTTTTGCATATTTTTCTGCTAGTTTTGCTAAGAATTTAAACATTGTAAATTCCCCCTTTGAATATTTTTTCTATATTAAAAACATTACCGGTACATGTTTTAATATTGCATATTTTATGCAGAAACCTCATTATATACTTCATAACCATATTTATTATTTGTTAATTTATATGCTATTCTCGTTATGGTTAGAGTTTGGAATAGGTTTCCAAAAATTAATATATTAGAAATTAAACTATTGTTTATTATTAATGCTGCTAGCATCCCTATTGTAAAAGTTGCAAATGCTATTATTTGTTTTTTTCTTCTGTCTTTTTTAGATAAGATAGGTATGTTTTCTGTATCTGCTGGTGCATACATTTTTATCATTGTCATTCCAAAAATCCAGATTATAGCGATTAATATACATTTAGTTATAAATCCTAATACAATAATTTTACTAAGAATTACTGTTCCGCAATAAAATATTGCAGTTCCTAAAATGCATCCTAGATGAGTTTTTAAATGAAATCCTCCTGATGAACTTCTATATGGAATTAATACTATAAATAAGAATAATACTTCTTTTAACATTCCTAAGAAAAATGCAATTATGAATAGTAAAAATGTTTTTGGTATTTCTCCTATTATATTTTGTAATCCAAAGTTTATTACTTCTGCTCTTTCTTCATCTATTTCTGGCATTTCTTTTTGGATTTTCTTGGTTAAAAATGTACAGATTTTATCTATCATTTTCTCACCTCAATTCTTAACTGAGGTAATTTTATCATTTTGTTTTTTAGTTATTAATTTTCTTTTATGAAAATAGGATTTTTGTTCATAAAATATTAATTTTTTTATTTTTGTAAAAAAATTATTTTATAAAAATGTTTTTCCCTTTATAAATAATGCTTAATATATGTAGTCTAACTTCATATTTTTATTTTATAAAAGTCTTTATGAAAAAATTTTTTAATTTAAAATATTTATGAAAAATAAACTATTTTTATAATAAAAAACTCCTCTAAGGTAATAAAACCAAAAAAATCCAGTTCGCTCAGAATTGGATTTTTTGTTTATTAATTTTTTATTTTATTTCTTTAAATTTTTATTTAAGTATACACCATGTTCCATTTGGCTCTGGATAGTCTACAAATTCCATTTTTTCTTTTGTTATAGGGTGTTCTATTGTAAGTTTATATGCCCATAATGCTATTTGTTTTCCTTTTCCCCTTTTCCCATATTTTTGGTCTCCATATATACTATGTCCAAAATTTGAAAGTTGTACTCTTATTTGATGATGCCTTCCTGTGTGTAAATTTATTTTTAATAAACTTAGATTTTTCATTTCATTATATTTTACTAATTCATAATCTAATTTAGCTAATTTTGCATTTTTCTTTTCTTTTTTTACAACTTTACTTATATTATTTCTTTCATCTTTATATAAATAATCTTCTAATGTTCCTGATTTTGGCTCTGGTTTTCCATCTACAACTGCTAAATATTCTTTTTTAAAAATCTTTTCTCGTACTTGATTACTTAGTCTTGATGCTGATTTTGAAGTTCTTGCAAAAATCATTATGCCTCCAACTGGTCTATCTAGCCTATGTACTAAACCTAAATATACATTTCCTAGTTTATTATATTTTTCTTTTATATATTCTTTCACAATTGTTAGCATATCTATATCTCCTGTTTTGTCTGACTGTGAAGGAATATTTGGTTTCTTTTCTACTACTATTATTTGATTATCTTCATATATTACTTTTAGATTTTGCATATCTTTTTATTTCTCCCATCTGCCATATATTCCACATGGTAACACTAATTTTGAGTTTTCCATAGGTAATCCTATTTCTCCTGCTTCAAAATGTCCATTATATTTTTTAGGAATTGTTAAATTTAAAATATTTTCTAATACTTTGCTTGATATTCCTGTTGTATATGAATTTATTAGAAAAAATATTGGATTATCTGATAATACTTTTGTACATAGTTCAACTAAGTCATATATATTATTTTCAAATTGCCATACTTCCCCTTTTGCACCTCTACCATATGATGGTGGATCCATTATTATAGCATCATATTTGTTATTTCTCCTTATTTCTCTATTTACAAATTTAACAACATCATCTACTATAAATCTTACTGGCTTATCTTTTAGTCCAGATGACACAACATTTTCTTTTGCCCATGTTGTCATTCCTTTTGAGCTATCTACATGACATACAGATGCTCCTGCTGATAAGCATGCAACTGTTGCTCCACCTGTGTAAGCAAATAAATTTAATACTTTAATTTCTTTTCTATTCTTTTTTTCTTGTTTTATTTTGTTAATCATCCAATCCCAATTAACAGCTTGCTCTGGAAATAGTCCTGTATGTTTAAATCCCATTGGTTTTATATTAAATGTTAAATTTTTGTATTTTACTTGCCATTGGTTTGGCATTTTTTTCTTATAATTCCATGCACCTCCACCTGTTTTGCTTCTGTGGTATTCTGCATTTATTTCATTCCATTTTTTTGGGTAGCTTTTGTTTTTCCATATAATTTGTGGGTCTGGTCTTGAAAGTATTACATCTCCCCATTTTTCTAATTTTTGGCCATCTGCCATATCTAATATTTTATAATCTTTCCATTCATTTGCTAATTTCATATTATTTGGATATTTTTATCCGTTCCTCCTTGACTTTTTATAATATTATTATTTTACCATAATTTGTTGAAATTTCCAAGGGTTATTTAAGTTTAAGTTTTGTTTTTTGAAGAAATTATATCTTTTTCCTTAGCTATTGCTCTCTGTAAAAATGCTTTTTTTGTATATAATCTTTATATTTTAAGCATAAAAAATGGTATACCAATCTAGTGGTATACCACGCTAGTGACTTCAAAAAATTCTTCCAGGTTTACCAACCCGTAATAATTTTTTGAAATTATTATCTTGTTATACTATTATCATCTTTTTTGATTCTCTACTTTTCATAATCTTCTACTCTTTCTGATTTTTGGAAAGATAATAATAGAGCTCTTATTTTAATTTGTACATTTTAAATGTTTTTATTTGCATAATCTGATTAACTACTTTTTCCCAGCGTTCAGTCCTACAAGTATAAAGCTGACCTAAAACCGACGTTAACGTCGCTGTAAGAAGGTGTATGGCGGCTACGATAAGAAGCTGGATAGTCCTCACCTGAAACGCCGTAACCGCCACCTCGAGTAACTCGATAAGTGCTATTGTAAGCTTCCATTGTCCATTCGTAAACATTCCCTGCTAGGTCATATATATTCTTTACTGCATAATTTGCATTTGAACCTGTCGTTGTTGGAGATAATTGATTATAATATCCTTTATCTGTTGAATTTGCTACAAATGAACCTTTGTTATATAATGTTCCATCTTCATTTTTATATTCTGGGTCTATCCATGTCATTATTGCATCCCATTGTATTCCATATATTAATGTACTTGTTACTCCATATTTTTCTTTGTCTGTATACATTTCTTTTACCTTTTCTACCGCTCCTCCTGCTGGGTCTGTCATTGAATTTCCCCATTTTATCCAATTATATACATTTTTTCCTTGTTTAAATACAGCTTCATCATCTATATTATTTTTATCTGTGCTAGTTCTTGCTCCATTTTCTGTTCCTGCCTCATATCTTGCTACATAAAATCCATCATGGTCTAGTACACTTTGTTTCATTGCATCATATTCTGCTTGCTCTGTTGCATATCCATTTGTAGCTGGTTCTTTACAATTTGATAACATCGTGTCTAACTTTTTATTATAATACCCTTCATAAGGTCTAAATGCACTATCATCTTCCACTGGCACCCATACAAATTGATTTCCTACTAGTGTTTTTGCTACTTCATGGCTTGTTCCTTTTCCTTTATCTGCTGAATTATCTGATATTACTATTCCTTCTTCCTTTGTTCCTCCTACATAATAAAATCCTTTTGGTATTGTTACTCCTTCTACTTTTTCTCCTTCATCTGGTACTTCTCCTGTTTCTGGTCCTGTTATTGCTCCTGTTCCTTGGTCTATTGTATATTTATGCCCATTTTCAAATGTTACTGTCAATGTTCCACTTCCACTTGCTGTTCCTGTTGAATTTAGTTTGTCTAACTCTGCATTTAATTCATCTGCTGTTACATCTTCTGCTATTTTATCTACTTTTCCTGTTTTTGCTGCTGCATATGCCATTTTTATTTCTTCTTTTTCTTGTCCTATTTCTGTTTGTTCTTTACTTTCTGTTGCTTTTGTTAGCACTCCATTTTCTCCTGTTAGCATTGCTATACTTACTCCTGCTAAAATTAGAAGCACTATGATAGTTATTACTAAGGCGATTAAAGTTATACCATTATTAGAATTTTTAAACTTTCTTTTCATATATTTTTCTCTCCCTTCTTCTGTCTTTTTCATTTTTCTTTCTTCACTTTTGTTAATTTTCTTTTCCTTTTTTTATCAAATCTATTTTATAAATAGTTTTCCCTTTATTATTTTTTTCTAACAATGATATTTATTTTTCAAGGTTCTTTTTCTATTTTATAAAATAGATTTAACTGTTTATTATTTTATACTTATTCTTTTATTTAGTCAATAATAATTCTATTTAAGTTTTCAATATTTTAATAAAAGTTACTTAAAATAGCTATCGATATATTATCTTTATTAAATTGTTTGTAGTATTTTCATGAAATTATATACCATAATTAAATTAAGTGTAGAAAAAATTATTAATGCTATTACTGTTGTTGAAATTATTTTATGATTTCTCATTTTATACCCCAACTTGCTTGTCCAGTTTTTTCTAGTTTTTTTATGGTTTATTTTTGTGTTATAATCTACTTTCAAAATGTTTTCATTTGTATTTTGCATATACATCCCTCCCAATATATGTATATGCAATATTTTTTTGATTATGACAAATATAACATGAAAAACGGTATAGTTTGGAACTATACCGAAAAAAGATTAATCTTTTTTATTTTTTTTGTATAATGTATTTGCAACTAATACTGCAAATATAGTTGCAAATATGGTCCAACAGAATGTCTCTTTGGACCAACCATTGAAGTAAAAATCTTTGTAGAGTTGAACAATTTGTTTTAAAATCTGAATTATTTTGTCACTCATACAAAAAAAACCTCCAATGAATAGTATTAGGGTAAAGGCTATTACTGCCTCCATTCCTGTAATAATTATTGCCTTAATGTTCCGTCCTGTTTTTGCTAATTTCTTTGCCATATCCTTCATATTACCCCTCCTGAAAAATTTTTTCGTGCTATTTAGCCGTTACTACCTTCATTATACCACAAATTTCTTAATTGGGCAAATTTATGTCAATTTCTGCTAATAAATCAATTACCTTTTAATCTTTCTGCTAATTCTTTTGTTATTCCTTTTACTTTCATTAATTCTTCTATACTTGCTTGTTTTATTTTTTCAACACTTCCAAATTGTTTTAGTAATGCTTGTTTTTTTACTTTTCCTATTCCTTGTATATCATCTAATGCAGATTTTGTTACTTCTTTATCTCTTAATTTTCTATGATATGTTATTGCAGTATCATGTACTGTGTCTTGAAATCTTGTTATTAAGTTCATTAGAGCTTCTGAAATTTTTAATTCATTTCTATTTTCGTCCATTAATGCTCTTGTTTGGTGTTTATCATTTTTTACCATTCCATATACTGGTATATCTAAATTATATTTTTTTATTGCATTTTTGGTTGCTCTTATTTGTGTAATTCCTCCATCTGCAAATATTGCGTCTGGCAATGTTCCAAACCCTCCATTTGGATTTTCTATTGAGTGTTTTAATCTTCTTGTTATAACTTCTTCCATACATTTTGGGTCATCTTGTCCATATACAGTTTTTATTTTAAATCTTCTAGATAAATTTTTCTTTATTACTCCATCTTGCATTACACACATTGCTGCTACCATATATTCTCCTGATATATTTGATATATCATATGTTTCTATTTTTCTTGGTAGTTGAGCCAATTTTAATACTTCTTTTAATTCCATCAGTATTTCACTTTTATCTTTTTCTTTATTATCTAATGTGACTTTTGCATTTTTTTCTGCCATTTCTACAAATCTTAATTTTTCGCCTTTTTTTGGTGTTTTTATTTCCACTTTTCTTCCCATTTCTGTGGATAACCATTGTTCTATTGCTTCTTTATCTTCTATTTCTTCTCTGAACATTATTTTGCTTGGTACATTTGGGTTATCAAAATAATATTGTTTTATAAATCCTGATAATATTTCTTTATCTTCCATATCTTTTAGTTCTGTATAAAAATAATGCTCTCTTCCTATCATTTTACTTCCACGGACAAAAAATATTTCTATACATATTTCTAATTCAGATTTTGCTATTCCTATTACATCTATATTATTTTCTGATATATTTGATACTTTTTGCTTTTCTGATACTCTTTCAATTGCCTGTATTTTATCTCTTATATATGCTGCTTTTTCATAATCCATTTTTTGTGATGCTTGTTTCATTTGTTCTTCTAATTCTTTTACTATTTTACTTGTTTTTCCTTCTAGTAAATCTATTATTTCGTCTATTTGCTTTTTATATTCTTCTTTATCTACATTTCCCATACATGGTGCTAAACATCTATTTATATGATAATTTAAACATGGTCTTGTTCTTGGTTTTAATGTCCTACATTGATGGATTTTATACCTTTCTTTAATAAAATCTAGCATTTCTTTTGCTGCTCCTGGGTTTGCATATGGTCCAAAATATTTTGAGCCATCATTTACTATTCTTCTTGTATAATATACTCCCGGATAATCTGATTTTATATCTATTTTTATATATGGATATGTTTTATCATCTTTTAATAATACATTAAATTTAGGTCTATTTTTCTTTATTAAATTACATTCTAAAATTAGAGCTTCTGCTTCACTGTCAACAACTATGTATTCAAAACGAGATATTAGACTTACCATTTTTTGTATTCTTGCTGTTTTATTTGTTTTTCTAAAATATTGCCTAACTCTATTTTTTAGTGAAACTGCTTTTCCTACATATATTATATTGTCATCTTTGTCTCTCATTACATATACACCAGGTTTTCCTGGTAATTTCTTTAATTCCTCTTCTATATTAAACATTTTCTTTTATAGATTTTAAATCTATATTCTCCTTGAATATATTTGAGTTTTTAAAAGGTTACTCATAAACCTTATTTATCCTTTTTTAAAAAAGAAAATTATTTTATAAATAATTTTCTCTTTTATTTTTATTCAATATATCCTATATATGGTAAGTTTCTATATTTTTGATTATAGTCTAAACCATAACCTACAACAAATTTATCTTCTACTTCAAATCCCATATAGTCTGCTTCAATTTCTACTACTCTTCTTGATGGTTTTGATAATAGTGTTGCTATTTTTACACTATTTGGATTTTTTGCTTCTAAATATTTTTTTAGTTCTTTAAGTGTTCTTCCTGTATCTATTATATCTTCTATTATCAATACATCTTTTCCTTCTATATCTTCTTTTAGAGCTTTTTTTATTTTAAGATTTCCTGTGCTTTCTGTTCCTTCATAACTTGAAACTTCCATAAAGTCAAATTTGACTTTCATTTTTAATTTTTTTGCTAATTCTACCATAAAAACAATTGAACCTTTTAATATTCCAAGTAGGATTAATTCTTTTCCTTCATATTCTTTATTTATTTCTTTTGCTAGTTCATTTATTCTTTTTTCTATTTTACTTTCACTTATTAGTACTTCCATTTTTTATTTGTGATAATAATTATCACTTTCCTCCTTTTTTTGTTTATTAGCTATTTTTTAAAATTCTTCTATACTTCCTACATATGGTAGATTTCTATATAATTGTTTATAATCCATTCCATAACCTAATACAAATTGGTCATGTATTCCAAATCCTATGTATTTAACATTTAGTTCTTCTATTTTTCTTGATGGCTTAGCTAATAATGTTGCTATTTCTAAACTTTTTGGTTCTAAATTTTCTAAATGTTGTTTTAAAAATGTTATTGTTTTTCCTGTGTCTATTATATCTTCAACAATTAGTACGTTTTTTCCCTCTACTACGCTTTTTAAGTCTTTGCTTACTTTTCCGTTATTTTCTTCATCAAATTCTATATCTACAAATTCAAAGCTTACATCTATTTTTAATTTTTTAGCTAAATCTACTAAAAATACAACTGAACCTTTTAATACTCCTAGTAAAACTAATTCTTCTCCTTCATAGTCACTATTTATCTCTTTTGCTAGTTCATTTACTCTTTTTTCTATTCTTGCTTCATTTATTAATACGTTCATTTTTTCCCCTCTCGAAATTTTATTATGTATTGATTATATCTTATTTTGTTTCTTATATCAAGCTTTATTTTTGTTGCTTTATTAAAAAGTTTAAGAAGATTTTTTAACGTATTTTTAATTTTTTATTAGGACTTGCTTATTTTTTAATTTTATTATAATATAATACAGTATATTAATGCATGCAGAATTAGATGAAAGGAGTAAAAAAACAAACTAGCGCCAGGACACTTAGTTCTAAACAAGTGTTGACGAGGTTCAGGGTTATCGAAAAATTCGGCGGATGCCTTGATGGCTTACTTATAGTCATTAGTATTAAACAAAAAGTTGTAATATACAATAACAAAAATTAATACACATAAGTTAAATGCATGCCTTAAATTCCAAAAACAAAATATTAATTAGGAGGAATGATTATGTGTGGAATTGTAGGTTATATAGGATATCAAAAAGCAAGTCCAATTTTAATTAATGGTCTTATAAGACTAGAATACAGAGGATATGACTCAGCAGGGATTTCAACTATTGAATCTGATGGGTTATCTATTATGAAAGATAAAGGTAGAGTTAGAAATTTATATGATTTAGATGGAATAGATGATTTGAAAGGTACTATTGGTATTGCACATACTAGATGGGCAACTCATGGTAAACCTTCAAAAGAAAATTCTCATCCACATCAAGATAATTCTAAAACATTTAGCGTTGTTCATAATGGTATTATTGAAAATTATAATGAACTAAAAAAATTCTTAATAGAAAATGGTTATAAGTTTTATTCTGATACAGATACTGAAACTATACCAAATTTAATTCATTATTATTATATGAAAAATAAAAATACAGGTATTCAAAGATTTCTAGAAGCTGTTAGAAATGCATGTGCAGATTTAAAAGGTAGTTATGCTCTTGAAATTATTTGTAAAGATTATCCAGATAATATGATAGTAACAAGAAAAGATAGTCCACTTGTAATTGGTAAAGGAAATGGAGAAAATTATATTTCTTCTGATATTCCAGCTATACTTTCTTTTACAAGAGATTTTTATTTGTTAAATGATTTTGAAATTGTTCTTCTTTCAAGAGATGAAGCT
Organism: uncultured Clostridia bacterium; assembly: GCA_944387495.1. GTDB lineage: Bacteria > Bacillota > Clostridia > TANB77 > CAG-508 > CAG-269. Next base: position 63,852 of record CALXFD010000005.1, read on the forward strand.
AAATTCTATGATATGGATTTAAATAATATTGATAAGAAAACAAAAACAATTGAATGGGATGCTACAAGCAGTGAAAAAAATGGTTTTGATGATTTCATGCTTAAAGAAATTTATGAACAACCTACTGCTATTAGAGAAACTATTGGTTCTAAATTTAGTGAAAATTCTAAATGTGAATTTGAAGAATTAAATTTTGATAAAGACTTTTTATCAAATATCAAAAGAATTTATATAGTAGCTTGTGGTACTGCTATGCATGCTGGTTTAGCTGGTAAAAATGCAATTGAAAAACTTTGCAGAATTCCTACTGAGGTAGATATTGCATCTGAATTTAGATATAGAGAGCCATTAATTGATGATAAAACATTATGTATTTTTATTTCTCAATCTGGGGAAACAGCAGATACTATTGCTGCATTAAAACTTTCTAAATCACATGGTGCAAAAACTCTTGCTATTAGTAATGTTATAGGAAGTTCAATTACAAGAGAAGCAGATTATTGTTTATATACACATGCAGGTCCAGAAATAGCAGTTGCATCAACAAAAGCATATACTTCACAAGTAATTTTATTAGTAATACTTGCTATATATTTTGCTGAGATATTAGAAATTAATACAGAAAAAGTTAATTCTCTTAAAAAAGAAATTTTAACATTACCTAAAAAAATAGAAGAAACATTAAAATCTTCTTCACAAATAGAAGATTTTGCTAAAAAAGTATATCAAGAAAAAGACATTTTCTTCTTAGGTAGAGGTGTTGATGAAAATGTTGCAAAAGAAGGTTCTTTGAAATTAAAAGAAATTTCATATATTCATTCAGAAAGCTATGCTGCTGGTGAATTAAAACATGGACCTATTGCATTAATTGAAAAAGATGTAACTGTTATTGGTATAATGACAGATGAAAAATTAGTTGAAAAAACTGTTAGCAATTTACAAGAAGTAATAACTCGTGGTGCTAAAACTTTAATTATAACAAATCAAAAAATTGATGAATCTATGTTTGATATGGTTATAAATATACCTAAAATAGATTGTTTTGTATCACCAATATTATCTATTATACCTTTACAATTATTTTCTTATTACATTGCAAAGGAAAAAGGATTAGATGTTGATAAACCTCGTAATCTTGCAAAATCTGTAACAGTTGAATAGTCTTAAATTTAAAAAATCCAACTTTACTAAGTTGGATTTTTAACTTTCCTATTTAGGTCTTGTTTTTTAGCTTATCTGAGAAATAAAATTCTTTAAAAACTCTCTTTGAGAAAATATTGGTATAATACCGTAAAATCCTTTTATACCTTCAAAATCCTCATCTTTTAAGTACATTGTACTATTAATTATGGTTGGAATAATTATATCTCTTTTTTCTATTTTTCTTAATATCTCTATTCCCCCATGTGTTACAGTTGTTTTATTATTCTTACAAATTGGTAATTCCATATCAAGTATCAGTGCCTGATATTTATTTGTATTTTCGTATAAAGTTTTTAATGCATCACATATGCATGTACAAATATCATACATCACCTTTTTCTCAGATAATACCTCTTTTACCCATTTACATTTAACTTTTGGGTTGTCGTCTACTATTAGTATCCGCATTCTTTTTCCTCCTGCTTTTTTCTTTATATATAACATTTATTTAATTTATTGTAAAGCATATTATTTTATTTTTTAATTTTAAGTTAAACTTATATATATTTATTTATCCGATAAGTAATTTTACTATTATTAAACATACTACACCTGGAATTCCTAATATACCTATTAATATACTAGTTACCAAATTTAGTCCAATATGAAAACCAAAATTTGCTCCTATTATATTTATTAAAAATATAACAATTCCACCCAAAACTGAATTTATTATTAATTTTAAAATCTTTTTAATTGGCACAATAAAAATTCTTCCAAATATAAATATCAAACATATACATGTTAAATAAGCTAATATATTTATCTCCATTTTTCCTCCACATATTTATAAATTTCTTATTAACATTTTTATGTGGTAAAACGGACAAATATTACACTTAGTTCTTTATCAAATTTATACAGCTTCCTCGTCTAAAAATCTATATTTAATATCACTTATCATATCTACTGCAATTCCTTTTGTTTTTGCCAATTTTATTAGATAATTAAGTTTAGCCTGATTTGCTTTTATTTCATAAACATAGTAGTCAACCAAATCATCTTTTGCAAATTCAAAATTTTTATTTGCATTTTTTAACTCTTCTCTTGTATCTATAATATTTCTAATAAGCTCAATTTCTTTCTCTCTTTCAGTTTGATTTTCTATGTTTTGTTCTTTTAAATATAAATATTGCATAATTTATCTCCTCCAATTTTTAGTTATTATATTCATTTTTTTATATTTTATTCATGTCCAACTGGGGACGTTTCTTTTTGGACATTTTTGTCCAAAAAGAAACGTCCCCAATTGGACAAAAAACTTTTTTTGCTAAAAGTCTTGTTTTTTTGCCTATTTTGTAGGATAATATATATGTATGAATATTTTTTGAAAGGATAATTTCCATGAAATTGATAGATAAATTTTTAAAGAAACTTAATACAAGTAGAAACACCTTTGCAACTTACATTTTAACTCTTATAACAATTTACCTAGCTGTTGACAGAATTGTTGAATTGTTATTGATGATTTTCACTGGCGTTTCTTATTCATATTGGGGACCTATTCAATATACATTAGCACTTGCATGTCCAATCTTTGCATTCTTATTTTCTGGTTCATCTGAGTTTGCAAGTTCTAAAAATAAAAAGGTTTCAATTTTTTATGTATATGCAATAGGGTTATATATAATTGCAGTTTCGATGTTTACTCAATGGCTTAATAAGGCTGTATGGCTCTTCCTAATATCTGTTCCAAATTATGTTGAAATTATTACTGATTTTTCAGATTTAGTTAGACCAGCACTTGTTAGTATTTCAATTGCAATTCCACTTGCTACATTGTTCCCATTTTTCAAAAAATTATATTTTGATATTAATGACAATTTAGATGAAGTTCGTTCTATTTGGGATTATGGTGGAATTAGCTTAGAAGATAAAACTAAAAATCGTGGTTCTTACACATGTGAAGTTTATCTTTGCCAAGATGAGGAAACTGGAAAAAATATAATTATTCCTGAATTATCACGTTATCAATCATTATTTGTTTGTGGTGGTTCTGGTACAGGTAAAACTGCATTAGTTTATGAGCCTATGATTGCAAGAGATATTGAGAAAAAATACTTTTTTAGAGAAATGTCAAAAGAAATGGCAATAGCTGCTTTGAAATCACATATTGCATATATTAATAGACCATATGATAATGATTTCTTAAATAGAAATTTTAGTTTAAATATGATTTCTCCTATTGTTGGTAAAGAAGATGTTTATTCTGCATTTATGAAAAAACTAACATTAGGTAAAGAAGCTGGAACTACTATTTATAAAAATTTAGGTTTGACTGTAATGTCACCAGATTATGAATTGATTAGCCATATGGAAGATGTTGCTAAAAATTATGGATTTACTTATAATGTGATTGACCCTACAAATCCAAATTCTATTGGTTTAAATCCATTTGTATATGATGATCCAAATAAAATTGCTTTAACAATATCTTCTACATTACAAGCTATGCATACAGCTAGCCATGAAACAGAAGAAGCTTTTAAACAAGATTTTACATTACAAGCTATTGAAAATCTAGCTATTATATTAAAAGAAATGTATCCTAGAATGAACGAAGGTGCACTTCCTAACATGTCTGATATGTTAAAAATGTTTAATAACTTTGATTTAATAGAAAAAATGTGTGAAATCTTAGCACATGATGAAGATTTAAAAGAACAATATAGTACACAATTATCATTCTTTAAAAAGCATTTTTACAGTACATCTTCTTCAAAAGATTATACTGAAAAATATATTGCAGCAGCAGTTGCTCAATTAGATAATTTATTGAGAACTCCTGGTATTAAATCAATATTATGTAACAGACATAATAATATCGATTTTGATAAAATGCTTGCAAATGGAGATATTACATTTATATGTACAAGACGTGGTGATTTAGGTCATACAGCTCATAAAGCATTTGGTTTATTCTTCTTAATATCTATGCAAAATGCAGTATTAAGAAGACCTGGAACAGAAAATACAAGAATTCCAAATTTCTTGTATATAGATGAATTCCCAGATTTCATTTGTAAAGCTACTGAGGCAATATTTACAATGTATAGAAAATATAGAGTTGCTACTGTAATATCTGCACAAAACTTAGCACAATTAGATGTATCTACATCTTCTAAGGAAAACTTTAAAAATACAATTTTATCAAACTGTGCTAATAAAATATTTACAGGTAATGGAGTTATAGATGAATTAAATTGGTGGTCAGCTGAATTTGGTAAGAAGAGAGAATGGACATTTGGAAATACTATGGACTTTAAGACAGGTGAATATGAATCTAAACATGGTAATGTTAAATGGGCATTTGTTGATTATTTCTCTGCTGGTAAATTACAAGGTGCTATTACTGATAAGAAAGCAGCATATAAGGTTAAAGATCTTGGTGGTAAATTCTTAGTAGGACCTGGTAAATTTAATTATCTAGAAGCTAAATATAAAGAACCACAAAAAATTAAAATATATGATTTTGGTAAATATTCAGATGGCGTAACAACTGCAACAGAAGATGATAATGATACACATAGAAAGAAATTTGATTTAAAAAATATAGATTTTACAGATTCAAGAAATGAGATTGACCCAATTCAAACAGATACAACAGATTCAAAATTTTTATTTGATAATGATGATGCTGTAATAGTAAATTTGAAAAAAGGTAATCCAAATGGAAAATAGAGATATGCTAAAACTGAAGTGAACCCAAATTATTAGACAAAAAAGTTTAATAAGGAGGGTTCATTTTCATGTCAAAATACTCAGATGAATT
>CALXFD010000006.1 GCA_944387495.1 uncultured Clostridia bacterium
TCAATTTCTCCTTTTAATGCTAATACTGTTACTGGTTCATTTATTTCTTGTCCTATTGTTTTTTCGTTCCAGATTTCGTCTACTCCTATTCCTTCGTCTTTTGGCGTTATTTTTCTTGCATTGATGTCTGTTGTTGTGTACAATTTTAGGTTATCTGTATTTAGATTTCCACTTTCATTTGTTTGAGTTACCTTTACATCTTTTAATACATATGTTCCGTTATATGCTGTGTTTCTTCCGTCTCCGTTATATGGTAGGATATCTAGTAACTGAAAATCTGGCGTTGAATTTTCTGTTTTGTTTTCATATGTTACTTTATATTTAATTTCTCCATTGTTTTCTATTATTGGTGTTTCTACTTCTTTGTATAACCTATGACTTGTTAAATTTACTACTTTTAGCTCTGTTTCTGATGTTCTTAATTCTAATGCTGTTAATCCTATTTTTTCTCTATCTGGCTCTATTACTGATGTTATTTTTAATGTTGTCTCGTTTGCTGTGTCCGGGTCTATTTCTGCTTGGAATGTTAATGGTTCTATTTCTTCTCCCACATTACAGTTATATTTTTCCCAGATTAATGTTGTTGTTCCATCTTCATTTGTTATTCTTTCTACTGGCTCTCCATAGTTTGCACTTCCAGCTACATATGTTAATTCTTTTGGTAATGTTTCTTTTACCCTTATTGTCGCTCCTTTTACATTTGTTGGTTTTTTGCTATCTATTTCTTCAAGTTTTGGTTCTACTTTTAAAGTTACTGTATTTTCATTGTTTCCTAAATCATAACTTGCTTTTTCTTCTTGTGTTTCTGGATTTATTCCTTTTGCTGATATACTGCTTTCTGCTTGTACTACTAAAACTGTGTTTCCGCGATATATATTTTTTGTACCTTCTATTGTATTTCCTTCTTTATCATACTTTGTCTTTATATATTGATAATTTTTTGATGACCAAACTGCCTCTGGATACTTTGCATCAGGATTCATTGCCGTTTGTGTTGTTCTATCTAATGATACTGTCCAATAATCATCATCTTGCGTTATTCCATATGTTTTTCCTATTTGTGCTGTTTCTTTTACTTTCATTCTTATCATTATGTACTGACTTCCCCAACTCTGTGACAAATTTAAGATTCCGCCTTGTGTTTCAAAATACATACCAACACATATGTATCCTTCTGGAATATCTTGTAATGTATCATACATATTTAAGTCCTGTATTTTTGTATTATTTCTTTCTGCTTCATCTATCCAATTTGTACCGTCCTTTTTTGTTACATACCATATTCTCCATGTTAATTCATCTGTTGCAAAATGTGCTTTTTCTCCATCATCGTATAAAATTGGTTCTAATCCGTCTCTATCGAATTTTACAAGTTTATTTATGCTTTTTATCTCTGTACCTATATCATTGCTACCTGTTTGCACTATAGCTAATTTGAATTGAAATTTATGATTTGGAGTCATTGGAACTGATCCATAACTTGCTTCAATTAGATTCTTTTCATCTGTAGAAGCCTCTATATAGTGATTATAGTCTCCTTTTTTCACTATGTAATGTTGTGTTTCTATGTTATCATCATGGGACATAAGTTGGTTTGTAACTTCTTTATTTGATAAGGTATTTATTTTCATGTTATTATCTTCTACTGTTAAATAATATGTTTTATTTTCATTTGTTGTTTCTTTATTATCTGGCACAAATATTTGAGCATATCCAACACTAAAGCATGCTATATTTTCTGTATATTTTACCTTGTCATATTGACTATACCAATCATCATATTTAGGAAATTTTCCATTGAATTTATACTCATTAATAGTTGTATGTATTATACTACCTTCTTGTTCCATAAAAACATTTCCTGAATTATATACAGCTCCATCTTCTCTATAATCTCTTTCGATTCCATATGGTGCAATGTGACTATTGTATGCACTCATTTCTGCAAAAAACATATTTCTATCTGGTATATTTCCATATGTTGGATTTTCTTGTCCACTTCCTACATTTATTCTGTAATTCCATAGTTTTGGTGTCGCCAAGTCTGTTATATCTGTTCTGACTTTTTCTCCATCTATTGTTTCTTCTGTTTCTAATTTTGTTTCTATATCAAATGTTATATCTCCTTTTGGATATTCTAATCCTTTTAGTCCTTTATTCTCATCTTGGTTATATAATTGTAAAATAATAGCATATCCATACATTCTTCCTTTTACATCGCCATTTTCATCATTAAAATCTACATTTGTTTTTACTTGGCAATTAGTATTTTGTACAAGTTTTATATTAAATCCTGGTTTTGCTGATACTCTTACCTTCTCTCCCACATCTTTAAACTCTACTGCTTCATATCCTTCATTTTCCTTATTATTTTCATTTCCTTTCATCCATACTTTAAATTCTGGGTCTATTATCGAACCATTTCCTGCTCCATCTATATCTAAAACTAATGATAATGTTTGTTTACCTGGTACTGTTACTTGGTCTTTATTCATCGTATATTCTGCTGTTAATGTTAGTCCATCTTCACTTAAATTTCCTGTTTCTTTTGCCCATGTCATATCTTCTAGTGACCATTTCATTAAGTCTTTGTATTCTTCTGGTAGTTTTGCCTCTATACAGATTGTTCCACCTCTGAATTTATTGTATTTTTGGGCATCCTCACTTCCATGAGATGTATTATTTACTGCCATGTTTACTTCTACTGTCCAGGTTACTTTGTCAAATGAACGCACTACTTCATTGTCTGCTGATGAGTCATTTCCTGGTTCATCATCTGCATCAAAACCTTCTGTTCCTGTTATTCTATTTACTACACTTGCAGAGCTTACTATTGCCGTATCATCTGTTAATTCTGCTGAGCCATCTTCATATACTTCTACTTCGGCATTTTGGGCTTTTCCTGCTATTGTGTTTATTATTTTTTCTCTCATTTCTTGGTTTGTTGCCATTACTGCTGTTATTGCTAGCAACACTAATATGACAAATATTGTCAACACTTTACGCTTTGTTGATATATTTGCCTTTTTTTCTCCCATTTTTACTTTCTCATTTTTCTTTTGACTTTTCATGCTGTTTCTTCTCCTTTTTTAAAGTTTTTTCCTTGTTTTTATTTTAATTTATATGTAGATACTTGTAAATGGCAGTTTTTTGCATTTTTTCGACGTGTCTTTTTTTGTGCTACGGCTCTGCATTTTTTGCGTTTTGTTCGAATATTTTACATTTACATGACATTTTATGTACGTTTTTTGGCATTTTTTTGTTTTTTTCTAGGGAAATAAGTATTTTGCGGTCTTTTGGAGTTTTATATTATTTTTCTTTTTTATATTGTTTTCTATATGTTTAAACTATTATATATTTGCATTAAATTCTTTTTCTTTTCATATATTTTTATGAGGTGTTTTAATTGTTTATAAAATCTTTTAAAATTAACAAAAAAATTTTTATATCAATTATAATTATATTAGTTGTGATTATAACATCTGTAACTGTATTTTTTTCTTTTGCTGATGATGAAAATTCTGATTCGAAGAAAGATTATATAAAATGGGTTGATTTTAATGTTACAAACGAAGCTTTGTCTTTAACTGCTAAGCTTGATATTGAGTCACATAATAATAATTCTGCTATTAAATATAATTGGCTCGAATTGCTTGCATATCTTGCTTGCAAAAATGGTGGGGATTTTAAAAATTTTTCCTCTTCTGATTTAGATAAATTAGTAAATGAATTAAATTCTGGTAAAACTATTTCTGATTTAACAAGTACTATGAAGTTTTATGATTATTATTATGAAAGCTATTCTGCTGTTTTATCTGGTTTTATTGGCAATTATTCTATTGAGGTTCAAAAAGAAGATGGCTCAAGAGTTATGGAAAATAGATATGGAATTAAAGCATTTTTGCCTATTGCAAAAAATTATGCATTTAGTCATTATGATGATTTTGGAAATTCTAGGTCTTATGGTTTTAAAAGAGTTCATCTAGGTAATGATTTAATGGGAAGTATTGGAACTCCTATAATCGCTGTTGAATCTGGGATAGTAGAACATCTTGGTTGGAATCAATATGGTGGCTGGCGTGTTGGTGTAAGAAGTTATGATGGTAAAAGATATTATTATTATGCACACCTTAGAAAAAATCATCCTTATGCAGAAGGTATTGAAAAAGGCTCTCATGTAAAGGCTGGTGATGTAATTGGCTATCTTGGTATGACTGGTTATAGTGTGAAAGAAAATGTGAATAATATTAATGTACCTCATTTACATTTTGGCATGCAACTTATTTTTGATGAATCACAGATAGATAGTCCTAATGAAATTTGGATTGATGTTTACCAAATTGTTGAATTTTTGAAGAAAAATAGGTCAGAGGTTTATATGAGTAATAAGGAAAGTAAAGATTATAGTAGAAAATTTGATTTTATAGACGGAATTTCAGAATAAATTAAAATTTGCATTTTTTTCCATTTAGTGGTATAATAGAATTTACATAATCAAAGGAGGAGGCACTAATATGAAAGAATATGTTGAAAAAATGACAAAAAATGAGGGAATTGGGAAAACTGTACGGTTTTTAACCGATGAAGAATTCTCAGATAAGGAACTTACAGAGTTAGAAGATTGCAAATTCCTTAGAATGGGAATTCCATATTTATCTGCTATTATAGCAGCAAGTCGTTAATAGTCATTTTACCCATGAATGTAGTTCTTACATTCATGGGTTTTCTTTTTTAGTTTAATATTTTATAAATTAATATTTACAATCTTTTTATTTTTTGACCATATATTTATCTACTACATTCAAATTGCTATTTCTTATTTTTACATATTAATATTTATTAATTTTTATTTTTTCCCTAAATTAATATTGAATGTTTTATTTACTTTACCTCTTGTTACACTTAAAGCTACTGTGTCCCCTGATTTTTTTGTGTATATATATTTTCGCAAATCATTCATCGTGTTTAATTCAGTATCATCAATTTTAGTTATTATATCTCCTTCTTTTAATCCAGTATTATCTGCTGAACCATTTTTTGTTATTTGAGCTATATATATTCCTTTATCAAAATCTATATTATTTGTTTTGTTCAAATATGGTATTACTTCTTTGTCATATGCATATATTCCTATGGTTGCTTCTTGAAAATCTCCTGTTTGTTTATAGCTTTCAATTATTGGTTTTACTATATTTATTGGTATTGCAAAACCTATTCCCTCTGCTGATGATATTTTTACTGTGTTAATTCCAATAACCTCTCCATTTGGGTATATTAGTGGTCCTCCACTATTTCCTGGATTTATTGTAGCATCTGTTTGTATTAAGTCTGTCATATATGATTGTTTATTTTCCTCTTCTAGTTTTATTGTTCTATTTTTTGCACTTATTATTCCAGATGTAACTGTTCTTCTGAATTCAAATCCTATTGGATTTCCTATTGCATATACAGTTTCTCCAACTTTTATATTATCAGAATTTCCAAGTTCAACATATTTTAAATCTTTTGCATTTATTTTTACAATTGATAAGTCTAAATCACTATCACTCCACATTACTGTTCCATCATAATTTCTTCCGTTTTCTAGTGTGATGTAGCATTTGCTATATTTACTTCCTGTAACATGTTCATTACTTAAAATATAGCCATCACTTGTTACAATAATTCCAGTACCTAGACCTAGTTCACTTTCGTCACTATTAGAAAAAATAGATGAACCTGTATTTTTTAGTTTTGATATTCCTACAATTTTTTCAGTTGTTTCTTCTATTACATCTGCCACTTTTTTACTGTTTTCTTCTACATTTTCCACAGTTTGTTCTTGTGTTGTGGATTGTGTTTTTTGTGTTTTATAATTTTGTGGTTCTATTTCTATGTTTTGATATGTAGTGTATAAATAAAATCCAAAAATCCAGGCTAGTAATAAAATAATAAATGTGAGAATAACTTTTTTGAGATTTGACATTTTCTTTTTTCTTTTCAATCAATTCACCTCAAATATATTATTTACACATTTCTAATTTTTAAACTATTTCAAATTGCTATAATTAAAACTTTTGAAAATAACACAAACATTCCTCGCATTTTCATACGAGGAATGTTTTTCAATATATTTTTTGAATTTTAGAACATATTAATTCATCTATGTTTAAATCTATGTTATTACAAATCATCCCCTGTAAAAATACTTTTTCTCCAACTTTTAAATTTTGATATCCAAAATCTGCCAACTCATTATATGCTTTAACTTGTATTATGCTTTTATTCCTTAGCTCTAATTTAAATATAATTATTGAATAATTTTTACTTTTTATTATAAACTTAAATTCTATATTACTTACAATTTTCCCCATAATAAAACATATATTCATATAATTTTTACTCCTTTATATTTTAATAAAAAATATATATTCAATATCATTATTTACTAATATATTTTTTACTGTTTCTTTTTTACCTTTATAACCCTATACTTAAAAGTCTAGCATTACAGGAAGGAATAAATCCCTTTAATATCTAATATTTCATTGTATATTTTCCTTAAAAAATATAATCTAGAATAATATTAGAGCTGACCTAAAACCGATGTTATCGTTGCTGTTAGAAGGTGTATTGTTGTTACGATTAGAAGCTGGATTGTTCTCACCTGAATTGTTGTAATTGCCACCTCGATTAACTCGATTAGTGCTATTGTAAGCTTTTTAATTTATCCCTAATGTTACTTTTTTATTTATTATTTTATATCTATTCTATATAAAATAATCTATTTTCTAAATTATACGTATCTGCATATTTTATATATCCCATATGACCTGCTAGATATATTCTTGCTTCTTTACTTGTCATATTTCCTAGATATACTTGTTTTTCTAAATATTTTACTTTTTTCTTCAATCTTCTTTTTCCTTTATCTCTTAATTTCATTCTATATGCATTTATTTTATATCCACAAAAATTAACGCCCTGTTTACTTTTAAATATTTGTGTTTTTTTATTTAATTCTAATTCCAGTTCTTTCTGCAAGTATTCTCGTATCTTATTTAGAATATCTTTTGCTTCTTTTTTGGTTTTAGTAAATAATATACTATCATCTAAATATCTACAATAATATTTCACATGTAATTTATGTTTTATGTATTGGTCTATTTCATTTAAGTATATATTTGCAAACATTTGTGATGTATAATTTCCTATTTCTAATCCTTTTTCTCTTTTTTGTGAATATAGTATTTCTTTTATTAACCATAGCAAATCTTTATCTTTTATTTTTCTTTGTAATATTTTAAGTAACATATTTTTGTTTATATTATCAAAATATTTTGCTATATCCATTTTTAATATATAGTATTCATTCCATTTATTGTTAAGGTGTTTCATTGTATTTTTTACATATAATGCTGATTTATGCATTCCTTTATTTTCTATACACGCAAATGATGTGTTTATAAATTGTGGTACAAATGCTGGTTTTAGAAAATTATCTACTAGCCATCTATGTACTATTCTATCTATATATCTCGATTTTTCAATTTTTCTTAGTTTAGGCTCTGTTACATAAAATACTGTATATCCTCCATGTTTATATGTTTTCGTTTCTAATTTTTCTAGAAGCCACATTATATATTCTTCTTGTTTTAAGTTAAATAATATTATTTCTTTTCTATATCCTTTTCCTTTTCTTGACTTTTTATGTGCTTCCAATAGTTTTTCATATGTTAAATTATCATAATATTTATTTCTTATTGTTTTTGGCATAATATTTAAACAATCCTCCTAATATTTGTCCCATTTCTGATATATATCTTATAGATACATTAAATTTTTTGTTGTCTATATATCTATTCTTATACATTACTCTTAAATAACATCTTTGTATATTTAATAATGCATCGATTTTGTTTAAATATGTAATCCAATTTACTACATGCATTTTTTGTATATACATTATATTCTCTAATAACTGATACATCATTTTTTTGTATTCATTCCCTATATTAAATTTTTCTATTCTTGGTAATTTATTTATCATTTCTATTGAATATTGTATATATTCTTCACATTTCGGTATTAATTGTAATCTGTTTTTTTCTGTTTCCCTTTTATCATTTATTTCTTCATTTTTCATAATTTTATTTCACCTTTTATATATTTATCTAATAACTTATCTATAAAGTCTTTTATTAATAATGCATGTATTTGTTCTGCTTTTGATATTTTATTTGTTTCTATTGTTGTTACTATATTATTATTTTCAAATTCTTTTATTTTTTCTTGTTCATATTCTTCTTTATTCATATTTTGTCTTTTTTGTATTCTTTTATTATATTTGCAATTTTCACAGTCTTTTTTTAGTATTTCTTTATTGTTTTTTCCTATATCATTTCTTTTTATTTCTATATATTTTTCTTCTATGCTTAAATTGTCTCCCTTGATGTATTGATATACTATATATTTATATCCTTTATTTTTTAATATTTGTAACGTAGCTTCTAATTTTTCCTTTGGTATTCCTATTTTACATATACCAGTTTTAAAACATATCTTAAAAACATTTAATTCCCTTTCTAATATTAGTGCATCATTTCCTATTGCTTGATAAAATACTCCGCATTTTATTAGTATTACATATTCTAAATTTTCATTTTGTAATTTTTCTACTACATTTTCAAATTTCATATTTCCTCCATTCTGGTATACATAATTTTTGAATTTTAAACACAAAAAAATGATATACCACGCTAGTGGTATACCACGCTAGTGACTTCAAAAAATTCTTCCAGGTTTACCAACCCGTAATAATTTTTTGAAATTATTATCTTGTTATACTATTATCATCTTTTTTGATTCTCTACTTTTCATAATCTTCTACTCTTTCTGATTTTTGGAAAGATAATAATAGAGCTCTTATTTTAATTTGTACATTTTAAATGTTTTTATTTGCATAATCTGATTAACTACTTTTTCCCAGCGTTCAGTCCTACAAGTATAAAGCTGACCTAAAACCGACGTTACCGCGGCTGCTAGAAGGTGTATAGAAGCCACGATGAGAAGCTGGATTGGTCTCACCTGAAACGAAGTAACCGCCACCTCGAGTAACTCGACCAGTGCTATTGCAAGCTTCCATTGTCCATTCCCAAACATTTCCTGCTAAGTCATATATATTTTTTACTGCATAATTTGCATCTGAACCTGTCGTTGTTGGAGATGATTGTCCATAATATCCTTTCCCTGTTGAATTGGCTACAAATGAATTTTCTGTATCACAAGTTCCTGTCGTATATGCTGGGTCGAGCCATGCCATTATTGCATCCCATTGTACTCCGTATATTAATGTACTTGTTACTCCATATTTTTCTTTATCTGCATACATTCCTTTTGCTTTTTCTACTGCTCCTCCTGCTGAGTCTGTCATTGAATTTCCCCATTTTATATAGTTATATACATTTTTTCCTTGTTTAAATACAGCTTCATCATCTATATTATTTTTATCTGTGCTAGTTCTTCCTCCATTTTCTGTCCCTGCCTCATATCTTGCTACATAAAATCCATTGTTGTCTAATACGCTTTGTTTCATGGCACCATATTCTGTTTGCTCTGTTCCATATCCTTTTGAATATGGTTCTTCACAATCTGATAACATCGTGTCTAACTTTTTATTATAATACCCTTCATAAGGTCTAAATGCACTATCCTCTTCCACTGGCACCCATACAAATTGATTTCCTACTAATGTTTGGGCTACTTCATGGCTTGTTCCTTTATCCTTATCTGCCGGATTATCTGATATTACTATTCCTTCTTCTTTTGTTCCTCCTACATATACAAATCCTTTTGGTATTGTTACTCCTTCTACTTTTACTTCGTCTCCTTCATCTGGCACTTCTCCTGTTTCTGGTCCTGTTATTGCTCCTGTTCCTTGGTCTATTGTATATTTATGCCCATTTTCAAATGTTACTGTCAATGTTCCACTTCCACTTGCTGTTCCTGTTGAATTTAGTTTGTCTAACTCTGCATTTAATTCATCTGCTGTTACATCTTCTGCTATTTTATCTACTTTTCCTGTTTTTGCTGCTGCATATGCCATTTTTATTTCTTCTTTTTCTTGTCCTATTTCTGTTTCTTCTTTACTTTCTGTTGCTTTTGTTAACACTCCATTTTCTCCTGTTAGTATTGCTATGCTTACTCCCGCAAGGATTAGAAGAACTATGATAGTTATCACTAAGGCAATTAAAGTTATACCATTATTAGAATTTTTAAACTTACTTCTCATATTTTTTCTCTCCCTTCTTCTGTCTTTTTCATTTTTCTCCTTAACTTTTGTTAATTTTCTTTTCCTTATTTATCAAATCTATTTTATAAATAGTATTTTCCCCTTTATTCTTTTTTTCTAACAATGATATTTACTTTTCAAGGTTCTTTTTCTATTTTATAAAATAGATTTAACTATTTATTATTTTATACTTATTCTTTTATTTAGTCAATAATCTTTTATAGCTTTATCATTTCCTTTTTTTTCATTTTTTGAACTTCCTTGCTAATTTTTTCAGCTAATTCTAATTTTTTGCATGCTTCTGTTATTTTATTATTTAGTTCAGTAGTTTTTAAATAAATTTCGTCTGATGAAACACTTTTAATATAATTTATATAATCTTATTGGCAAACTTAGTAATATATTATATAATAACTTTATAGGAGGGACTAAATATGAAAGATTTTACAAAAAATGATGAAAATATTGAAAAAGTAAAATTATCTAAAAGAAAAAATATAGGAGAATTATTTGAAAATTATTTTGGAAATTTTAAACCAGAAGAATTTGATTGGGGAAAAAATGAAGGTGATGAAATATGGTAATGACGGAAATTTTAAATTATAAAATAATAAAAATTTCCGTCATCACTATTTCTTTTCTCACACATTTTTTAATTCTTCATACCTTTTTACTTTCTGAGTTGTTGTCTTAACTAATTCCTTAGTAGTTATACTAATATTCTTAACATGCTTAAACACAGGCAAAGTTTTATTAATTTCTTTAATCTCTTCAAATATTAAATCTTTATATTCTTTTTCTGTCTTATCTCCAAAAGTTTCTTTTATTATGTCCTCATCATATACTATTTTTGCACATAACATTGTATCTGTACTGTTTCTTTCTCTTTGATATACTAGTGATTCTTTTACATATGGCAATTTATTTATTAAAAATTCTATTTCTTGTGGGTATACATTTTTTCCATTTCTTAATACTATAATGTCTTTTTTTCTACCTGTTATCCATATAAATCCGTCTTTATCTATATATCCATAGTCACCTGTGTAAAACCATCCATCTTTTAGTGCTTTTTTGTTTTCTTCTTCATTGTTATAATATCCAAGCATTACACTAGGTCCTTTAACTGTAATTTCACCTTCTCCATTTTCGTCTGGATTTGATATTTTTACATTTAAGCTTGGTAATGCTAATCCTATTGAGCCTGGTCTTTTTTCTTTATCTGATTCTGCTGATACTACTGGCGATGTTTCTGTTAGTCCATATCCTTGTATTAGGTCTATTCCAAAATTGTTAAATCCTATTATTGTGTCTTTATTCATTGGTGCTGAACCATAAAACACTACTCTTAGATTTCCTCCAAAATTATCTAATATTTGTTTAAACACTTTTTTCCTTATATCTATTTTACATTTTAAAAGTAGTTTTGATATTTTGAGCATTGTATTTATTAATTTTGTTTTTCCTTGGTCATTTATTGCTTTTTGTATTTTTTTGTACATTGTTTCTAGAACTAATGGTACTGCAACAAATACTGATACCTTATATTCTGCAAGATTTTTTTGTATATATTTTAATCCATCACAAAAGGCTATTGTTGCACCACTATAAAATCCAAATAGGAATGTAACTGTACATTCAAAAGTATGGTGTATTGGCAAAAATGATAACATTGTATCTTTTGTTCCCAATTGTACCCATGATGCTAAATCTTGAATATTTGAGCAAATGTTTTTTTGTGATAGCATTACTGCTTTTGGCTCATTTGTTGTTCCTGATGTAAATAACATTATTGACATTTTTTCTGGATTTATTGCAATTTTTTCATATTGAGTATTATTTTGTTCTAATAATTTTTGCCCTTCTATTAGTAAATCATTAATATTTTCTATTCCCTCTTCTTTTAGATTATCCATACATATTAATTCATTAAGTATTGAATTTGGCTCTTCTTTTATTTTTTTCATTATATCTATATATTTTTTATCAAATATAGCAATTTCTGCTTCACTTCTTGTAACTAGATTTTGAATTTCATTGTCTGGTAAAGCTTTATCTAATGGCACAACTACCATATTTCCACAAGTAATTGCTAGATAGCTTATACACCATTCATATCTATTGTTTCCTATTAATATTACTCTTTTTCCTTCTAATTTTTTATTTAATAATATTGTGCTTAATGCTTTTACATCTTTTCCAACTTGTCCAAATGTTTTTTCTATATATTCTGGCTGTTTTGCTGTATAGTCTTTTTTGTATCTATATGCTATATTATCCTTATACTTTGTAGTAGAATATTCCAGCATTTCCCTAAAATTATTTACTTTTCTTGGTTCATATACTTTTCTATTTTCATTATCTCCCATATATCCCATCACCTTTACTTTTTTTTAATTTTATAACATCTTTTTCTTAAATACAATAAAAATTTAAAAAATATATTTCTTTTCTAACACTTTTTTTATATTTAATTTTTAATGTATTTTTTATAAAATTATCACTGTAAAAAATATATTTGCAATATTTTACAAAAATTCTACAAAATGTTTGATTTTTCTAAAATTTATTTGTATAATATTCTCAGTATTTCAGTGTGAGGAAAGTATTATGGAAAAGATATTATATGAATTAACAAATCCACAAAAGAATATTATGGAATTACAAAAAGTAAATCCAGAAAATGAGAGTATTGCACATATAAGTGCATCTTTAAAATTAGATGGTGTTTTAGATATAAATCTTTTAAAGAAAACACTTAATATTGTTATACAAAAAAATGATTCATATCATATTAGATTGGTAGAAAAGGATTCAAAAATATTTCAATATTTTGTAGAAGATGTTCCTGAACAAGATTTTGAAGTTAGAAAATTTGCTACTGATGATATTTCTGACTTTATTCAAGAATACAATAACTTGCAACTATCTTTTAATAAATTATTTTCTTTTGCAATCGCAATAACCCCTAACTATACATATATTTTATATAAAACACATCATATAATTGCAGATGGTTGGGCTATGACACAATTTTCTGAACAGGTTAAAGAAATTTATTGCAAGTTGAAAAATAATGAAGATTTGTCTACATTTTCTAGACCTTCTTATTTAGATGTTATAAAACGTGAAGATGAATATATGAATTCGGCAAAATATTCTACTGATTATAATTTTTGGAAAGATTATACTGCAAAAATAAATACTGATAAACTTTTCCAAAGTGATGATATTTTTGATAAAACTTCTAAACGTTCTGATTATGAATTACCAATTAATTTATCTGACAAAATTGAACAATTCTGTAATGAAAAACATATTACAGAATATGTATTCTTTTTGGCTGTGTTTTCTATATATTTTTCTAAAATATATAATACAAATTCTTTTGTATTTGGAACACCTTTTCTTAATAGACAAAAAAAATATGGGGAAATGGATTGTGTAGGTTTATTTATATCTACTCTTCCTCTTATTGTTAATATAAATAAAGATGAAGATTTTATTGAACTTTGTAAAAATATATCTTCTAATAATTTTTCTATATTTAAACATTCTCGTTTTCCATATGCTCATATAGAAAAATTGTATCATGAAAATTCTAAGGATTCATCTAATTTGTATGAAATTGGATTTTCATATCAAGTTAATGAATTAAATTATAAAATGGATAATGGTTCTACTGGAAGTTTTGAGTGGTATTTTTTAGGTACTCAAAACAATCCATTAACTATACATTTATCTGTTCCAAATCATAAAAGATTACTTTCCTATGATTATTGGACTTCATGTTTTACAGAGGAAGAAATTGAAAAAGTAAATAAAATTATTTTACATATTATAGAACAAGTTTTAGATGATGTTTTAGATTTAAAAAATATTAATTTGTTGTGTAAAGAAGATTTTGAATTTATGGAGAAGTTCTTGTCTTCTGGTAATGTTGAAAAGTCTGATTATTCAGTACCTGATTTATTTAAAAAAGTTGCTAAAACATATAGTGATAAAACAGCTATTATTTGTGAAGATAAGTCTATAACATATAACGAGCTAGATTTAAAATCTGATGCTTTGGCAGATTTTATGCTTAAAAATGGGCTTAAAAAAGGTGATGCTGTTGCATTATTCTTTGAAAAAAGCATTGATATGATTGTTTCTATTTTGGCCGTTTTAAAAGCTGGCGGTTGTTATGTTCCTATTTTACCTGATGAGGAAACTAGTAGAATTAATTATATATTAAGCAATAGCTCTCCATTTTGTATATTAACTAAGTTTTCTTTTTTAGATAAATTAGATAATGATTTAAAAATTTATTGTTTAGATAATATGAAATTGTCTCAAAAGGTAGATTTTAAAGCAAATGTTTTACCAACAGATATTGCATATATGATTTATACATCTGGCTCTACTGGTAACCCAAAAGGTACTATGGTTATGCATAAAAATATTTGTGATTTGATGAAATCTATTTCAGAAGATGAAGTTGTACATGCAGATAGTTCTGATGTTTCTATGTCTTTATTAAAGTATTCTTTTGATGCTTCTGGTATAGACATATATACTTCTTTATTATTTGGTGGTACTCTAATTTTAGTAAGTAAAGATGATGAGTTAAATCCTAGCAAAGTTTTAGGTATTATTGAAAAACATAAGGTTACTCGTTCTTTCCTTATCCCTAAATGGCTAGAACATATTTCTATTGAAAATGCTACTGGAAAATATGATTTATCTAGTTTAAAGATTTTAGGAGCAGGTGGAGAAACTTTAAAACCTTCTATAATTGCTAGTTTGCTGAAAGCTTATCCAAATTTAAAAATTTTAAATTTATATGGACCTACTGAGACTACTATGTTTACTACTTGTAAAGTAATTACTTCAAACGAAATAGATACAAACCACACTTCAATTGGACGTCCTATTTTTGGAGCTAGACTTTGTGTTGTAAATTCTTTTTATGATTTTCTACCTCCAAATACTAAGGGTGAATTGGTAATTTTTGAAGATGCTAATTCTATTTCAAATATTGCCAAAGGTTATTTGCATTTGCCAGAACAAACTGAGAAAAAATTTATTGAAATATATAATCCTATTATTAAGAAAAATGTACGTGCTTATCGTACAGGTGATATTGCAAAAATAAATTATGATGGGGAATTAGAGTTCTTAGGTAGAGATGATGATATTGTAAAAGTTAATGGTGGCTATTTAGTTGCATTAAATGAGATTGAAAATAAGATACAAAAATTATTAGGAGATTATTTTGATAGTTATCTAATAGCTGTTCCTTTTAAAAATACTAAAATGATAATATTGTTTGTAGTTCAAAAGGAAAAAAATATTAAATTACATAATTTAAAAAGTTATATTAATAACAATATCACTTTTTACATGAGACCTAAAAAAATTATAAAACTAGATGAATTCCCTCGTAATTCATCTGGAAAAATAGACCGTAAAACTTTAAAGAAAATTGCTGAAAATTATTTACAAACTTCTTCTGATACAATTATACTTCCTCGTACACAGACTGAAAAAGAATTATTCCAAATTTTAAGAAAGTTTGTAGATATAGAAACATTATCAATAACAGATGATTTTATTGATGACCTTGGCATTGATTCTTTAACTTTAACTAGTTTTTATTCTTGTTTGGATAAATATAAACTTTCTATACAAGATATTTATAATAATCCAAATATCGAAGAATTAGCAAATTATATTGATAATTCTTCAAAAGCTCAAAAACTAGATTTAGATTTATCAAATATTTCTGATGCTAAAATTTTAAATAATGTTACAAAATTTGATTTATCTAATGTATTAATCACAGGAGTAACTGGATTTTTAGGTATTCATTTACTTAAAGACTTATTATTTAGTGATAAAACTAAGAAAATATATTGTATTATTAGAAATAAAATTAATCAAAATGGTAAACAACGTTTAGATAGTATGATTAAATATTATTTTAATAATGATGAGAAAATATTAGAACTTGTTGATAAAAAGATTGTTATTTTAAATGGTGACGTTACAAAAGATTTCTTAGGTCTTGGACCATTTTTATATAAAGAATTAAGAACTGTTATAACTACTGTTATAAATTCAGCTGCAAATGTAAGACATTTTGTTAAACCTGCTCAAATTATGAAAGATAATGTGGAAAGCGTACAAAAAATTATTGATTTTTGTGGTACTCAAATTTCCCTTGCTCATATTTCTACACTTTCTGTTATTGGAAATCATTTAAAAGCTGGAAGTGTTTTTGACGAAAATTCTTTATATGTAGGGCAAGAACTAAATAATCCTTATTTGATTAGTAAATTTGAAGCAGAAAAAATTATTTTATGTGCTATAAATAACAATAAATTAAATGCTTGCATATTTAGAATGGGAAATATTATGCCTAGACTTTCTGATGGAGTTTTCCAAGAAAATGCTAACCAAAATGCTTTTATTGTAGCACTTAAAGCTATTATAGATTGCAATATGCTCCCAGATAGTTTTGTTAATATTCCTATTGAATTTAGCCCTGTTGACGAATGTTCTAAATTTGTAATTTCTTTATTAGAACATGATTTTAAATATACTATTTATCATATTGCAAATAATAATAATTTTACTTTTGCAGATTTACAAAGGATTTTGGCAAAATTAAATATAAAATTAGATATTGTTTCTTGGGATACTTTTATAAATAATTTAACTCAATATGCAGATGAATATACCAAAGAATATCTCAGCTCTAATGAAATGACTACTTTCATGCAAGCTCGAACTATTCAAAATCTAAAATCTATTAATTTAGATTGGAAAAATGTTGATTTAGATTATATAAAATATATTATTAACATTATTAATAATTTAAAATAAGGAGGGGTTGTTTTGAGCAAAAAAACTAATGATAATAAAACTAATGATAAAAAATTAACAAATTTTAAACTTAAATTTTTACTAATGGTTTTAGTAGTTGACGCAATTACTGTTATTTTACTTTATTTCATAATGCCACTAGTACAAAATTTTCCACCTCTTTCTGAAAACATTGCTTTTCAGGAACAATTGGAAGAACTTACACATATTCAGCAATATATAATTGCCTATATTTTGTGTATTTCTATTCATAGCCTATCTTTCTTTTTACTTATGAGAAAAATTTTTGCATACCTAAAAAAATACTATAATAATGAAAAGATTTCTTATGATGAAATTCTTAATGTAAGAAAAGACTGTATTAATATACCCTATAAGGTTTTTTTGGTACAAATGGTATTAATTATAGCCATTGGTATGTTGTTTAACTTTATTATGCTTGTTTCTTCATTTACTATTATGAGATTTACCTTAATGATAATAGTTATAGCGTCAATAATTTCTGTTATATTATTGATAGGTACTCAAAAAATGTTATATAAAGTAAATATTTCTACATATGAAGTATGTAAAAAATATGAAAAAAATATAGGTTATAGAATTACTAATTCTAAAAACCTATTATTCCAGATGATACCTTTTATTTTAGTTATTTTAATAGTAATTTCTTTAATAGGGTATTCTAAGGCTGTTCAACAAGAAGGTTTTGCAACAGCAAATTATTATAGAGCATATTTAGAAATGAATAAAGTTTCTAGTGATAATGTCTCTATGGAAAGTTTAAAAAATTTATTAAATAATATACCTTTGCAATCTGATAAAGATTACTATTTTATAATTACTCCAAATGATGAACAAATTTACACATCTAATCCAGATGGAAATATTAGTGATTTTGTGTTGAAATATAGAGACTTTTTCTACGAACAATCAAATGGGGTGTTATATGAAACTTATGGAGTAGATGAACAATTATATATTGTGGATATTACAGATTCAAATGGTGGAACTTGGTATTATGGTTTTAAATATCCAGTAGTTGATTTTGATTTGTTTTTATATTATTTTGAACTAATTATTGTGGTATTTATTGCTTATACTATTTTACTTTCAGTTTGGTCACACAATATTTCAAATAATTTAATTAAGACTACTGAAAGTTTGAAAGATATTTTGGATGATGAGAATTTGGATAAAAACAATATTCTTCCTATTGTATCAAATGATGAGTTTGGTGATTTATCATATTATTATAATAAAATTCAAGAATTTACTGTTAATAATATAGAAAAAATTCATGAAAACCAAAATATGCTTATGGAAAGTGAGCGTTTAGCATCACTTGGTCAATTAATTGGTGGTATTGCTCATAACTTAAAAACTCCTATAATGTCTACTTCTGGTGCTATTGAAGGTTTATCTGATTTGATTAAAGAATATGATTCATCTATTGATGACCCAGAGGTTAATAGTAAAGACCACCATGATATAGCTCGTGATATGAATGAATGGATTGCTAAAATGAGAGAATATATTGAGTATATGTCTGATATTATTACAGCAGTTAAAGGTCAAGCTGTTACTCTATCTGAATCTGATGCTGTTCATTTTACATTAGATGAATTGGTTAAAAGAGTAGATATTTTGATGAAACATGAACTTAAAAATGCAATTGTGTATTTGAATATTGGTATTAAAACTGATGAAAAAACTATTTTGAATGGTGATATTAATAGTTTAGTTCAAGTTATTAATAATATGATTTCAAATTCTATTCAGGCATATAATGGTAAGACTGAACAAAATATAGATTTAATTATTGATAAAAAAGATAATAATATTGTAATTTCTGTAAAAGATTATGCTTCTGGATTGCCTAAAAAGGTTCAGGAGAAATTATTTAAGGAAATGATTACTACAAAAGGTAAAAATGGTACTGGTTTAGGTTTATATATGTCTTATTCAACAATTAGAGCTCATTTTAATGGTGATATTAAATTTGAGACAGAAGAAGGAAAAGGTACTACATTTTATATTATTTTACCTTTAAATGGTAATACTTAGATAATCGTATATTTAATAGATTTATAAAATTTAGCTAAAATTACTTTTTAGAAATTTTAGCTAAATTTTTTCTTTGTTTGGCTCGTTCTTTTAGTAATGATTTTTTCTCACTAATGGTTCAATTCTTCTTTTTTTAAAATTGGAAAAAATCAATATATTTTAGACTAATTGTTCAAAATATTGAATAACTTTTTTTCCAATTTTATTTATTCTTTTATACTACTTTTTGTTTACCTTGTAGTTAGCTCCATGTCTGTTTTGGTTGCTATATCGCATGTTTGCAGATTTTTCCTTTTAATTTTTTTTGCAAAAAATGTTGATTTTTTTTTCTTTTATCTATATAATGTTGAAAAAGCTGTATAGGAGGCTGGGATGTAATGAGAAAAGGGTTACAGAATTTTAATCAAAATGATTCTATTAATAACAATTATAAAATTATAGCAGTTGATGACGAGGAAGGAATTGTTGATTCTTTATCTATCTTTTTAAAGAGAAGTGGTTATAATTTTACTGGTGTAACAGACCCTATGGAGGCAATTGAAAAAGTTAGGAATGAACATTTTGATTTAATGATTTTAGACTTTATAATGACACCTATTCATGGTGACCAAGTTGTTGAAGAAATAAGAAAATTTAATAAGGATTTATATATTTTGTTACTTACTGGTCATAAGGATTTAGCTCCACCTCTTGAAACAATAAAAAGATTAGATATTCAAGGATATTGTGAGAAAAGTGATAAATTTGACCAATTGCTTTTATTAATAGAATCTGGTATTAAATCTATTGAGCAAATGAATCAAATTAAGAGAATAAATGATGAATTGTCAGATACTTATGAAAAATTAGAAAAAGCTTATTTAGAAAGTATCCAAACTTTACGTTATACTGTTGAAGCAAAAGATACTTATACAAGAGGTCATTCTGATAGAGTTTCTGAATATTCTGTTTTGATTGGTAAATATATGGGCTTATCTGATGATGATTTAAGGACTTTACAATTAGG
Source organism: uncultured Clostridia bacterium (assembly GCA_944387495.1). GTDB lineage: Bacteria > Bacillota > Clostridia > TANB77 > CAG-508 > CAG-269. The sequence continues at coordinate 20,211 of CALXFD010000006.1, forward strand.
TGGTTTATTTCATGACATTGGTAAAATTGGTGTTCCTGATGTAATTTTACAAAAGGATAGCAAACTTACAGATGATGAGTATTCACAAATAAAACAACATCCAAATATAGGAGTACATATTTTATCTAATGCAAGTATTTTTAATGATATTTTACCAATTGTTGAACATCATCATGAAAAATATGATGGTACAGGATATCCTCGGAAAATTAGCAGGTGAAGACATTCCTTTTCTTGCAAGAATTGCAGCTGTTGCAGATAGTTTTGATGCTATGGCATCTAGACGTGCTTATCGTGATTCTTTACCAATGGAAAAAATAATTTCTGAGTTTGAAAGATGTAAAGGTACGCAATTTGACCCTAAAATTGCTGATGTATTCTTAAATATTTTAAGAGAACATTTTGAGGAAATTAAAAAAATTCAAGAGAAATATGTTTAAAATAAAATTGCCTAGAAAATTAGGCAATTTTATTTTATATTTTTATTAATATTTATCTATATTATACTTTCATAGAAAGAGCTACTTTTTGTCTTTCTTTATCTATTTTTATTACTTTAACTTTTACAATATCTCCAACAGATACAATGTCTGACGGATTTTTTATAAATTTATCACTCATCTCAGATATATGTACTAGTCCATCATGTTTTACTCCAATATCTACAAATGCTCCAAAGTCAATTACATTTCTTACTGTTCCTGTTAATACCATTCCTTCTTTTAAGTCTTCTAGTTTTAATACATCTGAACGTAAAATTGGTTTTGGCATATCTTCTCTTGGGTCTCTTCCTGGTTTTGATAATTCTGAAATTATATCTGTTAATGTCATTTCTCCTATTTCTAGTTCTTTTGCCATTTGTGGTATGTCTATTGTTTTTAATTTATTTCTTAATTCTTCTAGTTTTTCTTTATCTTTTAAATCTTTTTTATCAAATCCTAGATTTGCTAATAATTTTTCTGCTTTCTCATAACTTTCTGGATGCACTGCTGTTATTTCTAGTGGGTTATCTCCATCTAATATTCTTAAAAATCCTGCACATTGTTCAAATGCAACTTTTCCTAGTTTTGGTACTTTTAATAATTGTTTTCTATTTTTTAATTTTCCATTTTCATCTCTATATTTTACAATATTTTTAGCAATTGTGTTATTTATTCCTGATACATATGAAAGAAGTGATGGTGTTGCTGTGTTTACATCTACTCCTACTTTATTAACACTATCTTCTACAACTCCTGTTAAGCTCTCTTGCAATTTCTTTTGGTTTACATCGTGTTGATATTGTCCTACCCCTATTGCTTTTGGGTCTATTTTTACAAGTTCTGCTAATGGGTCTTGTAATCTTCTTGCTATTGATATTGCTCCTCTTATTGATACATTTATGTCTGGGTATTCTTCTGTTGCAAGTTTTGATGCAGAATATACTGATGCTCCTGCTTCACTTACTATTACATAGTGAACTGGTCTTGATGCTTCTTTTAGCATATCTGCTACAAACATTTCTGATTCTCTTGATGCTGTTCCATTTCCTATTGCTATCATGTCTACTTTGTCTTTTTCTATTAGTTTTAATAATTCTTTTTTTGCTCCTTCTATATCATTTTGTGGTTCTGTTGGATATACTGTTGTATAGTCTAATACTTTTCCTGTTTCATCTATTACAGCTATTTTACATCCTGTTCTATATGCTGGGTCAAATCCCATTACTGTTTTTCCTTTTATTGGTGCTCCTAATAATAATTGTTTTGAATTTTGTCCAAATACTTTTATTGCTTTATCTTCTGCTTTTTCTGTTAAATCTGAACGTATTTCTCTATCTATTGATGGTTCTATTAATCTTTTAAAACTATCTAATATTGTATCTTTTAGCATTCCGTATGAATTGTGTTTCTCCTTTTATTATGTCTTTTTCTATATATGCTAAGATTTTTTCTTCTGGTTTTTCTATTTTTACTTTTAAAAATTCTTCTTTTTCTCCCCTATTTATTGCTAAAATTCTATGGCTTGGTATGTATTTTATAGGTTCACTATATTCATAATACATTTCATAATTTGTTCTTTCTTCTTCTTTGCTAGCTTTTGTAACTATTCTTGCTTCTCTATAACATAATTTTTTTATTTCTTTTCTATATTTTGGCTCATCTGATATATTTTCTGCAATTATATCTAATGCTCCTTGTATTGCTTCTTCTGCTGTTGCAACTACTTTATCTTTCTTTTTCTTATCTTCTTCTGATAATTTTTCAATATTTATATATTGTTTTGCTATTTCTTCTATTGGTTTTGTTTCTTTTTGTTCTATAATTATTTGAGCTAATGGCTCTAATCCTTTTGCTTTTGCAACTGTTGCTCTTGTTTTCTTTTTTTGTTTATATGGTCTATATATATCTTCAACTTCTGCTAGTGTTTTTGCTATTGCTATAGATTTTAATATTTCGTCTGTTAATTTTCCTTGTTCATCTATGGCTCTTACTACTTCTTCTTTTCTTTGTTCTAAGTTTCTTAGGTAATTTAACCTATCTCCTAAATCTCTAAGTGTTTCATCACTTAGTCCTCCTGTTGCTTCTTTTCTGTAACGTGCGATAAACGGTATTGTATTTCCTTCATCTATTAATTTTACTGCTGCTTCTACTTGCTTTTCTTTTATGTTTAATTCATCTGCTATTATTTTAATAATTTTTTCCATTTTTTTCATTCCTTTCTTTTGTCTAAGTATATAGCTCTAAAATAATAGGACTACTATGCTCAGCAGTCCTATTATAACAATCCGTAGAGTTTTAGTCAAACTTTTTTATTCAATTCCTAAATATTCATTATATGTACATTCTTTATCTATTACTTTTCCATCTTCTTTTATATCTATTATTCTATTTGCAACTGTTTGTGTTAATTCGTGGTCATGTGATGTAAATAAGATATTTCCTATAAATTTTTTCATTCCTTCATTTACAGATGTTATACTTTCCATGTCTAAATGGTTTGTTGGTTCGTCAAATATTAAGAAATTTGCACCTGATAACATCATTTTTGAAAGTACACATCTTACTTTTTCTCCTCCTGATAAAACTCTAACTTCTTTTAAAGCTTCATCTCCTGAAAATAGCATTCTACCTAAAAAGCTTCTTACATATGTTTCATCTGGGTCTTTTGAATATTTTCTTAACCATTCTGTTACATTTTCATCTGTATCGAATAAATAGTTATTATCTTTTGGGAAATAATTTTGTGTTATTGTTGTTCCCCAAACTAATTCTCCTTCATCTGGTTCTAATTCTCCTGCTATTATTTGGAATAATACTGTTTTTGCTAATTCATTATCTGCTAAAAATGCTATTTTATTTCCTTCTTTTACTGTAAATGAAATATTATTTAATAATTTTACACCATCTACTGTTTTAGATATATTCTTTACTTGTAATATTTCTTTACCTGGTTCTCTATCTGGTTTAAAATCTACATATGGATATTTTCTATTTGATGGTTTTATTTCTTCTAATTGGATTTTTTCTAATGTTTTCTTTCTAGATGTAGCTTGTTTTGATTTTGAAGCATTTGCACTAAATCTTGCAATAAAGTCTTGTAATTCTTTTATTTTTTCTTCTTTCTTTTTGTTTTGTTCTCTTGCTTGTTTTAATGCTAATTGACTTGATTCATACCAGAAATCATAATTTCCTGGATATACTTTTATTTGTCCAAAATCCACATCTGCTATATGTGTACACACTTTATTTAAAAAATATCTATCATGTGATACAACAATTACTGTATTTTCAAAATTAATTAAAAATTCTTGTAGCCAGTTTATACTCTTTAAATCTAAGTCATTTGTTGGCTCGTCTAGTAATAATACATCTGGATTTCCAAAAAGACTTTGTGCTAATAAGATTTTTACTTTATCTTTTGCTTCTAATTCTTTCATTAATTTATAATGGTCTTCTGGAACTATTCCTAAATCATTTAATAAAATTGAAGCATCTGACTCAGCATTCCATCCATCTAATTCTGCAAATCTTTCTTCTAATTTTGCAGCTTTCATTCCATCTTCTTCTGAGAAATCTGGTTTTGCATATATAGCTTCTTTTTCTTTCATGATGTCATATAATTCTTTATTTCCCATTAATACTGTATCCATTACTGTATATTCTTCATATGCAAAGTGGTCTTGTTTTAATACTGATAATCTTTCTCCTTTATCTAATGTTACATCACCTTTGCTTGGTTCTAGCTCTCCTGATAATACTTTTAAGAATGTAGATTTTCCTGCTCCATTTGCTCCTATTATTCCATAACAATTACCTTTTGCAAATTTTATATTTACATCTTCAAATAAGATTCTTTTTCCAAATCTTACTGTTACTCCATTTGCACTTAGCATTTACTTCATTCCTTTCATGTATTTTAATATTTTTTATCTCTATTTAAGCTTTTATATTATATACTAATTTTTCAAGGTTTTCAAGGTTATTCATGAAAAAAGAGAAACAACGGTGTTCCTCTTAATCTTTATCATCAAATAATAATTTAATTCCCCATAATCCAGATAATCCTACAAGACCATATACTATTCTAGATAATACTGTCATTTCTCCAAATATTGCTGCTACTAAGTCAAAATTAAATAATGCTATTAATCCCCAGTTTATTGCACCTATTATGATTAATATTAGTGCAATTTTATCTATTATTTTCATTTCATTTTCCTCCATTCTTTTATTTTTTTATTATTATATGTTTTTTTATAAAACTTATTCATTTTATTGAATTTTTTTGTTTTTTATGATAATTTGTATATAATATTATGGAGGAAAAAAATGAGAAGAAAAGGTAGAAATAAAAGGAATTTTGTTAAAAAAAATGATAATACTAAACAAATTATACATGTCCTTTCAAGAACAATTATTATGTTGTTAATACTTTTTTCAATTGTTACTATTTTTACTATTTTAAACAATTGGAAAGATTATAAGGAACTTGTTCAGGCTTCTAATATGGAAGTGTTGCAAGAAAGTGTTGAAGAAAATTTAGAAGAGAGTTCTGATGACACTGCTTCTAATACTGATACTACCTTTACTTTAACAGCTATTGGAGATATTGTTGGTAATACTTCTTTGACTTCTGATGCTTTAAATACTTCTACAAATCAATATGATTTTTCATATATTTTTGAAGATATTAGCTATTATATTAAGAATTCGAGTATTACTGTTGCTAATTTAGAAACTACCTTTTCAGGAGAAGCTAATGGTTATCGTAATTATTCACGTTATAATTCTCCTGATAAGTTGGCAAATAACTTAAAAAAATTAGGTGTTGATGTTGTTTCTACTGCGGGAAATCATTGTTTAGATTATGGATATGATGGTCTTTCAAGAACTATTGATGTTTTAGACCAAGCTGACATTTCTCATGTTGGTACATATAATTCTAAGGGAAGCCAAGATTCAATATTGATAAAATATGTAAAAGGAATTAAATTAGCTTTTATTGATTTTACATTTAGTTCTAATAAGCTAAATATTCCTTCTGATAAATCTTATTGTGTTAATTTAATAGATAAAGATTTTATTAAAGAGCAATTAGATTTAGCTAAAAAACAGTCTCCTGATATAATTATTTGTTCTATTCATTGGGGTAATGAAAACTCTTCAAGTATTACATCTTCTCAAAAAGAATATGCTGATTTTATTTTTGAAAATGGTGCAGATATTATTTTAGGAACACATCCTCATTTATTACAACCTATGGAAAAGAGAACAGTTACACTTCAAGATGGCACTACTAAGGATGGATTTATTATTTATTCATTGGGTGATTTTATAAATGGAAAAAATCAAAAGAAATATAATAGTTCTGTAATTTTAGAACTTACTATTACAAAACATACTGATAATAAAATTACAATTGATAAGGCAAATTATATTCCTATTTATATGTATAAAGATAATAGTAAAAAATATAATAAATTTAGGTTATTAGATACAAATAATGTTATATCTCTTTATGATCAAGGTGTTGATACTAGTATTGGAAAAAATATGTATTCTACCTTAAAAGATTCGTTAAACAGTATCAAGTCTGCATTAGGTCAATAAATTTATTTTATTTGGATAAAAAGAAGATGACTAATTTAATTATAAGTCATCTTCTTTTTTTATATATTAATTCAACATATCTTTTTTCTTTAACCACCATGTTACGGCAAGTGTTGTTATTGTTGCAATTAAAATCATTATTGCAAATCCCATTGGGCTATTTTGAAACGGTAAATTTACATTCATTCCCCAAAAGCTTGATATCATAGTTGGTATTGCTAATACTATTGTTATTGATGTTAAAAATTTCATTACTCCATTTAAGTTGTTTGAAATGATTGATGCATATGCATCCATAGTTCCATTTAAGATATCTCTATATATTTGTGCCATTTCTATTGCTTGCCTATTTTCGATAATTGCATCTTCTAATATGTCTTCATCTTCTTCATATAATTTTACAATTTTTCCTCTCATAGTTTTTTCCATTACCATTTCATTTGATTTTAATGATGTTGTAAAATAAACTAAACCTTTTTCTAAGCTTAATAATTTTAATAATTCTTTGTTTTTCATAGAATTTTTTAATATATATTCTGCTATTTCTGTTTCTTTATTTATTTGTTTTAGGTAATTTAAAAAATATGATGAGTTTAAATAGAATATTTGGAAAATAAATCTTGTCTTTTTATATGTTTGGAAATTTTTTATTTTCCTTTTTTCAAAATCTTCTATTATTTTATTTTTTCTTAAACTTACTGTTATGAAAAAGTCATCTCTTACAACAATCAATCCTAATGGCATTGTTGTATAAATATCATTTTCTTCGTTTTTTTCTATTATTGGCACATCTATAACAAATAATATTGTATTATCATCTTCTTCTGTGTCAATTCTGGCTTTTTCTTCATAATCTAGTGCATCTCTTATAAAGTCTTCTTGTATATTTATTCCTTCACATACTTTTTTTATTTCTTGTTCGGAGGGATTTACCAAGTTTATCCAGCTTCCTTTTTTAAATTCTTTAATTTCTTCAACTTTGTTTGTTTCTAAATTTGTGTTATATATTTTTAGCATATCCCTCACACCTACCTTTTTTTATTTACATAATTTATTCTTTATCATATTAAAAAACTATATAAAAATGAAAGCATTATATAATTTTATGTTTCACTTTATATAGTTAAACTGTTGGTGCGCCATAGAGGGGTCGAACCTCCGACCATCAGATTAAGAGTCTGCTGCTCTGCCAACTGAGCTAATGGCGCATAACACTTTTTTAATTATATTACCTTTTTTGCATATTGTCAACATTTTTCAGTCTTTAAACATAAAAAATCTAATTCGTCTTTTATACAAATTGCCGAAATTATATTAAAAACAAATGAACTCGAATTATTATAAAAATTTAATAATTCAAGTTCATTTTATAATTTTTTTAATTTTCCGCTACTGTATTTCCATTTTGTTCTGTACTTGTCGTATTTTCTTGTTTTTCTTCTGTCTGTGTGTTTTCTGTTTTTGTTTGAGGTGCTGTTTGTGTTGTTCCTGCTTTTCCTCTTCTAACAATTCTTTGCATTGCACTATATGTATCTTTTGATAATAATTTAGTAGATATTACTTTTCCATTTTGCATTTTTGTCATATAAGTTTCTGTGACTAATCCATTTGCACCTTTTTGTTTTACTACTTCTTTTCCTGATGCTAGGCTTGAATCTTCTATATATTTTGTTGTATATGGTATTGTTTTTATTGTCTTTGTACTAAAAGTATATGTATATTCTCTTGATTCTTCTTTTATTCCAAATATTGATATTTTTGCAATTCCATTTTGGCAAGATGCCATTATTTTTATAGGATATGTTCTTGTATTTTTAAATTTAAAATCTATTGCTCCATATACTACTGTTGCATCTCTACCTGCTCCTACATATGATGTAACAAATTGGTGATTTGTTCTTGATACTATTTCCATATCTGACATTAATGCTGCATTATATAATGTTGAAGATATTTGGCAAATACCTCCTCCTATTCCATCTACTACTTCTCCATTTTCATATACTTTTGCATTTTTATAACCTGCTTGTGTTGTTCTTGCACCTAAGGTTGCATTATATGAAAATGTTTCTCCTGCTAATACTACTTTTCCATTTAATTTTTGGCATGCTAATCGTAAATTTGTTGTTCTATCTTTATCACTTGCATCATATCTAGTAGAAAATGTTGATAATTGGTCTGGAAATGCTTCTGGACCTATTTGGTCTATTGTTATTTTTGGTTTTGTTATTGTTAATTTTATTACATATTCATCTTTATCTTCACTTTCTATAAGTTTTTTTGCTGCTTCAACATCGAAATCTACGCCTTCTACTTCTGGATATACTGTAAATGGATTTTTTGTATAATATGCATCTTTGGCTTCTTTATATATTTCACTATGTATTTTATCAATATCTATTGGTGTTGGTTCTTTATTTGTTACAGGAATTTCTATAAAATTCTCTTTTTCGTTTATATCGTTTAATTTATCTTTTACTTGATTTAATAAATTATCTGTATCAATATAAATTCCTGCTTTTCCTTTTGTTATTATTAAGTTTTCTCCTTCTACACTATAACTTGATTCTGTACATATTCCTGGTAAATTTAGCCCTATATCATTTATTGTTTGTTTTGTTACATCTTCATTTAATGACATATTAACATTAATATCTTTTTTTGATATTAGTGTAAATAAAATGTTATAGTTATTTACAAAAATATTTGAACTTTTACCTATTTCGTAAGCTTCTTCTACTGCTTTATCAATATCATATTTTACTTCCATTAGTGTTGGGTTTAATTCTGCTTCATATTCTTGGTATTTTAGTTCTATATCTTTTTCCATCTTTTCATTATATACCAATTCCAGTTTTGCCTTTGCTTCTTCTTTTGTTAGTCCTGATACATCAATTCCTTTTATTGATACTCCACTTATTATTTTTTCATTATTTATATTTATAAAGGCAAATACTGTTGAAAAAACTAATGCAATAGCCATAACTATAATTGTTGCTATTAATATTTTTACCCATCTTTTCTTCTTAGGCTTTTCCTTTTTTTCCATTTCTTCTATTTCTTTTTTATTTTTCTTATTTTTTATGTCTGCCTTTTCAAATTTTGGAGCATTTTCTTCTGTTTGCTTAACCTTTTTATATTTCTTCTTTTTTGAGTCTTTCTTTTCTGTTTTTTCATGTACTTTTTCTTTGTTTTTCTTTTCTTCTTCTTTTTGCTTTTTAGCCTTTTTGGCTTCTTTTTCATTCTCTATTGAAGGATTTTTAGTTTTATTTTCTTCTTTGTTTTCAACAGTTGTTTCATTTTCTATTAAGTTATTTTCTTTTTCCAAATTTTTTTCTTTGGTTTTTTTATTGTCTTTCATTTCTTTTTCCTCCAATTCCTTTTCTTTTAAGTTACTTTCCATATTTTTTCCCCTCTTACTTTTAATCTCTTTTTTCTTTATATAAATATTATCATATTCTTTATTTTTTGACAATATTTTTAAAGTGGTTATAATTGTTATTTTTATATATGTTCCTCTAATACCTTTCTATATTTTGAGTTTATATTTTATTTATATGAATATAGTTAATTATATGTTATTTATATCATATCTATATGATTTCTATATGTTAAATTTGTTTTATTTTTTTGTAATTTCCTGTTTGTTATGTTACATTTCTGTTACAAATTCATGACATTTTTGTTATTTTGTTTATTTTTAACTAAAATGCTTGAACATTGTAAAATTTAATATTATAATGTGTGTAGCAAAAGATAAATAAGGAGAGGTTTTTAAAATGGAACTAACAAAAAATATATTTTTTAATACTGATAAATTAGTTGAAAATAGCAAAGTTAAAATTTCATATACTGGTAAGTTTTTTCAGGATGCTTCTGAGGAGGTATCTATTCATTATGGTTTTGGCAATAACTGGGATAATATAAATGATGTAAAAATGGAAAAAACAGATTTAGGTTTCCAAGCTGAAATCCAATTACTTGAAGGAGATACTTTTAATTTCTGTTTTAAAAATGGAAATGATGAATGGGATAATAATGATGGTCAAAATTATGTTTTTAACTTAGAAAAACTACCAACTGAATTGTTAGTTTTAGAAGATGAGCCTGTTAGTTTAGGTTCTCCTCGTAAATTAAGAAAAGCATATTTATGGAGTAAAAAAATACGTTTAGCAGTTTATAAGATTATTACTTATCTTCCAAAAATTATTTCTGGAAATTATAGAAAAAAAGCAACAAAAAATGAAGAAAATTAATTATATAGATTATAATTTTAAAAGTAGTACAAATTATTTTGTACTACTTTTTGTTATTATTTTAAGTTATAATCCATCCTCCATTTATTGATATTATTTGACCTGTTGTAAAATCATCTTCAATTAGCCATTTTATGCATTTAGCTATATCTTGTGGTTTTCCTATTCTTTCAAGCGGTGTTTGGTCTATAACATATTTTACTTCATCTTCTGTTAAATCTTTATTCATATCTGTATCAATTAAACCAGGTGCTATTGAATTAACTTTTATATTTGAAGGTCCAACTTCTTTTGCTAATGATTTCGTTAAAGCATCTAAACCAGCTTTTGTTATTGAATATACTATTTCTTGTGAAGCACCTACAATTCCCCATATTGATGATATATTTATTATTCTACCACTTTTATTATGAATCATATTAGGTAAAACTTGTTGGCACATGCAAAATGCTGAATATAGATTTGTATTTAACATATCTTCCCAATCTTGTTTTGTAACTTCTGTTATTAATTTATATTGGTCTATTCCTGCATTATTTATTAATATATCAATTTTATTATATTTTTCCAATGTGTATTTTACTAGACTTTCACATTCTTCTTGCTTTGATACATCTGCTTTAAATATATCTATTAATTTTCCTTGTTCTTCTAAATCTTTTTTTAATTTTAATGCCTTCTCTTCTGATTTATTATAGTTTGCTATTACTTGTATTCCTTCATTTGCTAACATTTTTGCTATTTCTTTTCCTATTCCCCTTGATGCTCCTGTTACTATTGCTACTTTGTTCATTTATCTCATCTCCTATGTTTCTCACTATACAACATTTTTTTTGAAAAAACAAGCGAACATTTTAAAAAATTACAACTTTTGGTAATTTAATTGTATATTTTTAATTGATTATAATTTTAAATAGAATAAATTATATTAATACCCATTGTTTTTTTATTTCTTTTTGGTATAATTATTTGTAGTAATTACTTAACTTTATCATTCACAAACGAGGTAAAAAATGAAAGCTTTTTTTAACAAATATAAATTTTATATAATTATTTTGCTATCAGCATTGCTCATTTCTATTCCTTTAACTTGGAAGAATTTATATGTTTATTTTGATGATGGCATACAACATATTGCAAGAGCATATTCGTCTTATTTATCAATAAAACAAGGTGAAAATCCGACTGTTTTATCAAATTTAGCAAATAGTTTTGGATATAGTTGGGATTTATTTTATGGTCCTTTTTCAACTATTTTAATATTATTTTCTAAACTATTTACTAGTACATTTATTAATGCATATAAATTAGCATCTTTTTTTGGTATTTTACTTTCTCGGTTTTACAATGTACCTTTTTGTTAGTAAATTATCGAAAAATAAATATGTCGGCACATTATCTGCTGTGCTATATATGACTATGCCATATCATTTAAACGATATGTATATTAGAAATTCTATTGGAGAAACTTTAAGTTTTATATTTATTCCATTAGTATTTTTAGGTTTATATAACTTATTTAATAAAGAAAAAAATGACTGGTTATTATGTATTGGTGCTGTTCGGTTTGATTTTTACACATAATTTAATGACTTTCCTTACCGCTTTTTTTGCTTTTATATATTTATGTGCAAATTTACTTAAATTAAAAGATAAAGATATTTTAAAGAAATTATTAATAAATATTTTATTAATAATTTGTATAAGTGCTTGCTTTATTTTTCCTTTGCTTGAAACTTTTAACTTTACAGATTATCAAGTTTATAGAAAAGGAGCTATGTCAACTAAGGAATCTTTTATTGAAAGTGCATTAGATTTAAAATCTTTGCTATATACTTCCGATGATTCTACTCTTGTTTTTGAAATTGGTATTCCTATATTAATTATGCTATTTTTATCTGTTTTTGCTGTAAAAAAAGTGGTAAAAAGTACTTATAAAAAGGAATATATATTGTTTTTGCTTTTAGGCTTATTATGTAGCTGGATGTCAACTAAGTATTTCCCTTGGAAAATATTTGGTGATGTTTTTGCTATTGTACAATTTCCTTGGCGATTTTTAGTTTTTGCTAATTTCTTTTTCGCTATTGTATGTGCATTAAATATGGGAATTATTATAAAGAATTTTAAGTTTATAGATGTTCTATTTATTTTTATAATATCTGTTTTATATAGTATATTACTTATGGAATTTATACCTTTGTCTAGCAATACTGTTGAAATAGATAAATGGGATTTAGGTGTTTTTACAGAAAATAAAACTGATGTATTAAATGGTATGGGAAAAAGTGAATATTTGCCAGTAAAAGCTTATGAAAATAGAGATTATCTTTTAAATAGAAAAGATGGTATAGAGATTTTAGAAGGAAATGTAATTATACAAAAACAAGTTAAAAATGGACAAAATTTTGAATGTACAGTTGAAAATTCTAGTGAGCAAACTATTTTAGAATTTCCTTATTTATATTATCCTGGATATTGTATATATATAAATGGTACGAGTGTTAATTATTTTGAAAGTGAGCATGGTTTTGTTGCAATTTCTTTGCCTAATGCAGATACATTTGAAATTAATATTACTTATAAAGGAAGTTTTATAGCTCAACTTTCTAAGTATATTTCTTTAATTGGTGTTTTATTACTTTTAATTTATATGTTTTTTATAAATTGCAATAGTAGAATTAATAAATTCTTGAAGTTTAAAACTAATATGCATAAATAAAAGTGGTAGGTCATGTGATCTACCACTTCCATGTACGAAATGTGTTCTTAATAAATTGAAATATTAGTTATTAAGTTGCTTGATGATTAAAGATACTGTGTCTGTACGACAGAACCATAAATCAAACCGCCATTTGATTCAAATGTAATAGTATATGGTTCACCATTACAATTATTAATCAAATCATAAGTAGCACTACCAACTGTGTTGACAGTGAATGATTTTGATGGACACTGGTCCCTGAAATGTTAAACCATTCAAAGTATACAGAGTTTCTACATCTCTCGGCATAATTCCTAGATTCGTACTCGAATCATCGGTTGCTTTCGTTTCCGCAGTTTGAGTAACAGCTTTGTCTGTTGCAGTCGGTTCTGCTGCAAAAGCAGTTGCAGATGTGGCAAAGCACATCATTACAGCTAACAGCATTGCAAAGGTACGTTTTGGTGATAATAATTTTCTCATAAATATCCTCCATTCCTTTCCAACACATATCGCACATGTTCTGACTTCTCAATTTTAAAGTCGGGATTTATTTTAGCATAGCTGGAATTTTTGTCAATGTTTCTAAGAAATTTTTTTAATTTCTTATTATAAGTTATACTATTAAGCATATATTATAAAAACACTAAAATAAAATCTAGTGTTTTTCATATCTTATATTAAAATTAAATTTCTGTATATTGTGTAATATCAGGTTCTTTCATATCTTCATCTGATACCTCATTAAAAGAATATTCATATGTTATTGTTTGATTATTTATGACATCCTCATATTGAACTGTTAAACCTGTTGCTTTATCTACATAAATTCTTATATCTTTTGAATTTTCTTTATACTTAAAGTTAGAATTTATGCTACTACTTAAAATATAACATTCATGTCCATTTAAATTACCGGTTGATATTGTTGTAGTTAAGCTATTATATAATAAATTTAAAAAATTATCTGCATTTGTATAATTTATTAGTATTGGAGATTCAATACTATCACTATTCTTTTCAATTTCAACAGTTTTTTGATTATTATATTCAGTAAATACTTTTCTTTTATCATCATATATATATTGAGTCACTTTTTTATTATCTTCTGATAAGGTTAAAATGTCCTTTTCAACATTATCTTTATAATATTTTTCAAAAATTATAGTACCATTCGGAGAATTATTATAACTTTTTGAATAGATGTTATCTAGTTGTTGATATTCTGATAATTTATCTTCAAGTGAAGATATAATAATGATTTTTCTTATGGTTAAAACCAAGAATAAAAGTACTATAATTAGAAATACTATGATTAGTATTTTTTTCCATAATTTAAACTCTTTTTTTTCCATACTATTTACCCCTTTTATATTTATTTTTTGCAAATATATTCTATCATTTTTCATAAGTAATTTCAACATTCTAAAAAATTTTCTGCTATTTATCATCACGAAAATAACTTTTAAGAATATATATAAATTAAAAAAATATTTTTAAGTCTCTTTCAGTACATTTATTTAAAAAATTATCTATGAACTTTCTTATTTTTAAATTCTTTGTTTTACTCTGAAATTTGACGTTTAATTAAATAAAAAATCTATAAGTGTAATTCAAAATTATATAGAAAATACTAATAATGAAATTTAATATTAAATAAGAAATTTTATATTGTTATTTATTTATTTTATGTTATAATGAAATAAAAAAAAGGAGGATTTTATGAAACATAAATTTTTACATATAATTATAACAATAGTAGTTATATTAATAATTCTATTGCTTATTCTTGCAATTAGTAGATTTTATATCTTATCAAAAATACAGGAAAATAATGAATTTTATGAAGCTCAAAATAATTGCTATTACTATTCAGAAACTAATAATGCCATCATGGAATATTGGAGAAAAGACTCAATTATGAAATTAAACATTAAATATCTTAGCAATAATTCTGATATGACTTTTTGGAAAAATTCAGATACAAATGAGGATTTAATTTTCTATAATTCAAATGAAAAGACATATTCTAATAGTAATGGTGGTATGATAGAAAGACTACCAATAGGAATAACTTTTACAGAGAATATCGGCACTAGAATTTTGATGGCTATTAATCCTACACTTTATATTGGAAGTAAAGAATATAAGGGAATAAACTGTTATTATATAAAACAGTTTGATTATGAAGAGTTTATAGAAAAAGAAACGGGACTAATATTATATAATAATTATGATAATGATATTAGAAAAATAAATTATACATTTAATGAAGTGACAGACGAAGATGTACAAAAGCCAAATATTCAAGAATATACTTATAAAGAGTAAAGGGAATTGCACAGAAATTCCCTTTTTCCTATATTTGACATAGTTTGAAATGTTAATTAATTGCTATAATAGCAGACTTTTGCATTTTTTTAAGTAATGCCAAAAAGTTTAAAATATTTTAAATAAGTAATATCTAACAGAAAAATGTTCAAAAAAAGAAGTCGAAGAAACATTAGGAAAACCAATAGAAAGTTATAATGACAAAGTTGGAAATATTTATATCTACTATGCTGGAAAATTGGATACAGGATTGTTTTGGGGAAATTTCATAAAATAAATTAAAATTCCTTTTATGTTCGCTTGTTTTTTATAGAGCATAAAAAAAAGCCAATCATCAAGAGCTTATCTCAAAACGAATGACCTTTTATAATGGAGCCACTTATCCGATTCGAACGGATGACCCTCGCATTACAAGTGCGATGCTCTGGCCAACTGAGCTAAAGTGGCAACTATTTAATTAAATTTGGTGACCCCGACGGGAATCGAACCCATGTCTCCGCCGTGAAAGGGCGATGTCTTAACCGCTTGACCACGGGGCCTTAAATACAAAGAACTAAATAACTTTTAAATTATTTAGTTCTTTTGGTGAGCTATCCGCGACTCGAACGCGGGACAACTTGATTAAAAGTCAAGTGCTCTACCACCTGAGCTAATAGCCCATATCTGTGTGACAACCATAATGCTTATTTATATTACAACATTTTTTTTAGTTTGTCAATAGTTTTATGAAAAAAATGTGAATTTTTTTGAATATTTTTTAAATTTAGCCAATTTATTTTTAGAGTAGTGGGGATATATGTCATATTTTTTAACTTTCAAAGTTTTGATTGAAAGTAATTTGAGTTAGAAATTCTTAATAAATTTTATGGAAAGAGTTCAATTTTATATTGGAAGGGTGCCATAAAATTTATTTAGAATTTCTACGAAAATTAGCTTGAACGATAAACTTTGAAAGTTAAAAAATATGACATATATCCCCACTACTTTAAAAATAAATTGGCTAAACTTCTTCCTATGCATTTAGTTTTTCTAAAACTTCTTCAACATCTATTCCATGAACATCACATGCTTCTTCTAATGTTTCCATTTGTGAAGCTGGACATCCTATACAATGCATACCTACATTTATTAAAATCTCTGCTTTTTCTGGTGCTTTTTCTAATATTTCACCAATTCTTGTATCTTTATTAAATTCCATTATAATTCCTCCTTTTGCAAAATTTTAACATATTTTTTAAAAAAAGTATAGACAAAATTAAAAAAATATAGTATTATGGTAAAAATTGTAAGGCGGTGATATTATAAATAACATTATCAATTTATTTTTTATTTCTCTTAGTATTAACATTATTATTACTTTATATTCTGTTTATACATATTTTGATATCAAATTTTTTCATAATCAGCAAGGTTCAAAATTAAAAATCAAAAAAAATTATTTTAACTAAGGAGGCTTTATTTATTTGATTAAACGTTTTATTTTTTCTTTTCTTTTTCTACTCATATGTTCATTTTTTGCTTTTAAATTATTTTATCCAATCTTCACAGCAGATGAAGTTATTATTACATATGGTATACATCCATTTGATATTTGTTCAAAAAATCCAAAATTATGGTATTATATTAAAATAATTTACATTTTTACTTCTATCTTTTCCAATTTAGTTTTTAGTAATTTTATTTATAAAAGATTTATTTCTAAATTTATAATGTCTAAGTTTTCAAAGTCTAAGAGGCATAAAGAAAGTAATTTAGTACCTTCTAAATCTTCTCTAAATTTATTAATTGGATATGATAAAGAAAATAATATGGATATTTATATACCTAAATCTGGATTGTTTCAAAATTTTTTAATTACTGGAACTATTGGCTCTGGTAAAACTTCTAGTGCGATGTATCCATTTACAAGACAACTTATGGAATATAATTATAAAAATCCTGATAGTAAAATTGGTATGTTAATTCTAGATGTAAAAGGAAATTTTTATAATCAAGTTAGAGATTATGCTAAAAAATTTGATTTATTGAATGATTTAATTGTTATAGAGTTAAATTCTAATGTTTATTATAATCCATTACATAAGCCTAATTTAAAACCACAAGTACTTGCTAATAGACTAAAAACTATTTTAGAGCTTTTTTCTGAAAATAATTCAGAAAGTTATTGGCTGGATAAGGCTGAACAAATTTTAACAGAATGTATTAAATTGTGTAGATTCTATAATAATGGATATGTTACTTTTTTAGAACTTCATAAATTAATTACTATTCCAAATTATTATAAAGAAAAAATAAGTATATTAAAAGATTTATTTATTTCCTCTAAATTTAATCATCAAGAAATTTATGAATTAAATTCTAGTTTAGATTTTTTTCAAAAAGAATTTCAAAATTTAGATGAAAGAACAAAAGCGATTTTAATTTCTGAAATTACAAGAATTACAAATACTTTTATTTCAGATTATGATGTAATGTCTACTTTTTGTTCCCCTAAGCAATATTTAACTTTTGACGGATTTTCCGAAGTTTTGGAAGATGGAAAAATTGTGGTTTTAAATATGAATATAGCAGAATATAATATGCTTTCTAAAATTGTAGCTGCATATTTAAAATTAGATTTTCAAACAGAAGTAATGGCAAATCTATCTAATGGTAAAGAAAAAATTTGTGCTTTTATTTGTGATGAATATGATAAATATGCTACAAAAACAGATAGTGAGTTCTTTTCTTTAAGTAGAGAAGCAAAATGTATTAATATTGTTAGTACTCAAAGTTATTCTTCTTTAAAAACTACTTTAAAAGATGAATCTTTTGTTAAAGTTATTGTTCAAAATTTAATTAATAAAATTTGGTTTCGTACTGATGATTTATTTACTATTGAAGAAGCCCAAAAACAGCTAGGGAGAGAAGAAAAAGAACGTATCTCAAAAAGTATTTCAGAAAGTGCAAAAGAAACAAGTTTTAGTTATATTACAAATACATTAAACTCTCAAAATTCAAATATCTCTGAAACATATAGCACTTATTTACAAAATGATTTTATTTATGATACTAATTTTTTCACTCAAAATTTGCAAACTTTTACCGCACTTACATTTTTATCAGATGGAAATAAGATTTATAAACCATCTAAATTGGAAATGTATCCATATTTTAAATAAAGAAAGGATGATTATATGAAATCTAGTAAGATATTTTATATTTTTTTATTTACTTTTATTTTTCTTTTTTTCTTATCTTTTAATAGTTTTTGTTTCGGGGCAGACCCTAAAATAGTTTCTACTATTAATTCTGCTTTTGAAGATATAGAAAGTTGGATTTTAAAAATCTCTACTCCTGCTGCGGCAGTTGCTGTTGGAACAGGAATATTTATGAAAAAATTTAGTTTTGGTGATGAAGAAAAAATAAGAACAGGTAAAAAATTAATAAAAGGCTCTTTATTTTCTTATGCTTTTATTTTAGCTATTGATTTAATTCTTGCTGCTATTAAATCATTAGTCGGTTAGGAGGTATTTTGGAACAGGCAAATAATATTACTCAAATTATTTTAGATACTATAAATACTATTATTGGTAATTTATTTAGTTCAATAGATAATAATCTTTATTCAGTATTAGATAAAATTGCATTTATAAATTCAGACATTTTACATGACAAAAATTTTGAAAATATTTTTGGTTCATCTACTACTAATGGAATTTTACTTATAGCTAATTCATTTTTGTTAGGATTTTTAATATATTATTCTATTAAATATCTATTATCACATCTTACTTTTTCACAAGTAGAACATCCATCAGGTTTTATTATGAAATTGATTATATTTGGTATTTGTATGAATTTTTCTTTTTTCATTGTAGAAATGTTTATTAATTTAATGTCAAATATATCTACTGCAATTTGTAGCCTAGGTGAAACTTTATTTAATAAACAAATATGTTTTTCTGAATTAATAAATACAATAAATACTAATATGTCTATTGATATTTCTTCAATTGATATTTTTACCATTGATGGTTTGATTAAAGGTATTTTATCTGTTTCATTATTAAGCTTAGTTTTTTCATATTCTTTACGATATATTATGATTAAAGTTTTTGTACTACTATCTCCTTTTGCCTTTTTATCTCTAAGTCTTACAAATACATCTTGGTTTTTTAAGTCTTGGCTTAAAAATCTATTTTCTTTGCTATTTATTCAAATAATTATTTCACTAGTTTTAGTTATTTTATTTTCTATGGATTTTTCATCTTCTAATTTATTTAATAAATTTATTTATGTTGGTGGAATTTATAGTTTAATAAAAGCAAATTCATTTGTAAGAGAATTTATAGGTGGTGTTTCCACAAGTGTTACACAAAATGTGAAAAGTTTTTTTACTAAATAATTAGTTTATAGGTGTTCTTTTTAAACCTAAATTTAAGATAAGGAGTATTTTTTAACATTTATTTTTATTAAATTTATTATTTTTTATTTTATATTTAATTAAAAATATTTATTAATTATATTTTATTATGAAATTTATTTTTCCACAAAATTATGATTTTAAAAATAAAATTTTTGGTATTATTGATTATTCAACTGCAATTATTAATGTAATATGGTTTTGTTTATTATTAATAATTGTTAATATAATTTTTAATGACCTTAATATTAAAATTTTTTTACTTATTATTTTTTGCTTTCCAGTAATATTATTTAGTTATTCTGGATTTAATGGTGAAAATATTGTTTATGTTTTTATTTATATGATTAATTTTATGAAAAAACAAAAAAAATATTTTTACTCGAAGCTAAAATCTTAATAAGAAATATCTTGAATTTTTTGTCTAAAAAAGTTATAATTGAAATTACAAGTTTTATAGAATTGAGGAGATTTATTATGAAGTTAGAACAAAATGAAAAGCCAATACTTTTTTCCGAAACATCAATACCAGACATATTTTTTTCTGAACATTTATCTCAATTGCCAGGAGATTATTTAAAAATATATATGTATTTAATTTTTTTGTCTAAGTATAATAAAGATGTAAAATTAAATGATTTGTCAAAAAAATTAAATCTTCCCTTGAAAACTATAAATGATGGTTTTAAGTTTTTAGAAGAAAATAGTCTTATTACTAAAAAGACTACTGGATATATAATAAATAATCTACAAGAGCAAACACTTCATAATTTATATACTCCAAATTTAACTATGTCAAAAGAAAAAATCCAAAAAACAGCTAAGAATCAATCAAGAATAAAGGCAATTGAACATATAAACAATATGTATTTTCAAGGCATTATGGGGCCTTCTTGGTATAATGACATAGATATTTGGTTTAATAAATATAATTTTGATGAACAAGTAATGATTGCTTTATTTGATTATTGTTATAAAAGAAGTGCTTTAAATAGAAATTATGTACAAGCTGTTGCAGAAGGCTGGAATTCTAATAAAGTAAAAACTTGGAACGATTTGGATAAATATTATGAAAAACAAGAAGTTTTAAATAAATATAAGAAAACTATTGCTAAAAAATTAGGAAAATATAATGGACTTACTCAATATGAAGAAGCTTATATTGAAAACTGGGTTCTTAATTATGGATATGATATGGATGTAATAGAAATTGCATTAAAAAGAACAACATCAAAGCAAAATCCAACTTTTGATTATATCAATTCAGTTATCACAGATTGGCATGATAGAAATTTAAAAACTCCTTCTGAGATAAATGCTTTTACAGAGCAACGTAAAAAACAAATGAAAGAAGCTAAACAATTAAAAACTACTGTTTCTAAGACAAATTATGAGCAAAGAAAATATGATAATTTAGACTTTTTATATGCTAATAATCATATATCTAATAAGGAGGATTAAATGGCAAATGAACTTTTAAATTCTTTATTAAAAGAATATGAGCATAAAAAAATGCAGGCAGAATTAGATTTAGAAAAAAGAAAAGAATTATTATATAAAAAAATTCCTAGATTATCTGAAATAGAAAGTGAATTAAATCATTTTGCAATTCAAACAACAAAAAATATTTTAAATAATAATTCTAATTCTCTAAATGAATTATATGATAAAGTAAATATCTTAAAAAACGAAAAGGCAAAAATATTAAAAGAAAATAATATAACCGAAGATTATTTAAAACCTTTTTATGAATGTAAAATTTGTAATGATACAGGTTATATTCAAGATAATAATTATAAAACTACTATGTGCAGTTGTCTTAAACAAAAATTATTAGATATTTCTTTTAATAAATCTAATATGAGTAATTTGGATAAAGAAAATTTTGAACATTTTAATGAAAATATTTTTTCAGATAAAATAGATATAGAAAAATATAAGTCTAATATCTCTCCACGAGATAATATTAGGCAAATAAAAGATAAATGTGTAGAATTTGTTAATAATTTTGACAATCCAAACGAACATAATTTGCTTTTTGTGGGCAATACAGGTTTACGGTAAGACTTTTATGTCAAATTGTATTGCGTCTGAATTATTAAAAAAAGGAAAAACTGTGCTTTATCAAACGGCTCCTATTTTGCTTGAAAGCGTAATAGATTATAAGATGGGTAGACAAAAAAACACATCTGATAATATATATAAATCTATTTTAGAAACAGATTTATTGATAATCGATGACTTAGGAACAGAGAGCTTAAATAGTATGAAATTAAGCGAATTATTTACTATAATTAATACAAGGATTTTAAACTTAAATCGTAAAATCACCAAAACTATAATATCTACAAATTTAAGTATAAAAGATATTTTTAATAATTATGAAGAACGTATTGGTTCTCGTATAGCAGGTTATTATGATATATATTATTTCTTTGGTGATGATTTAAGATTCAGAAGAAAAAGTTAACTTTAATTTTTAGATAATATATTTTAAAAAAACATATAAAATAAATAAGTTCTATAAAAAAAGAATATATGAATTAATTTATAGTTTGTTAAATTATTCATATATTCTTTTTATTATTAATAATTAATATTATTCATTTTCTTTTAATTCTGGTGTTAAAGTTTCAACACTGACAACTTTTCCTCCATCATTTGTTCTAATTAATGTAACACCTTGTGTAGCTCTGCCTAGCACACTAACATCTTTTACATTAATTCTTATAATTGTACCTTTATCTGTAATTAACATTACATCATCATCTTCTGTCGCAATTCTTACGCCTACAAGTTTTCCTGTTTTTGGAGTAATTTTATATGTTACAACTCCTCTACCACCTCTGTTTTGAACTCTGTATTCATCTAATTCTGTTCTTTTTCCAAATCCGTGTTCAGTTATTGTAAGCAATGTTGCTTTTCCTCCTGCTATTACAGATTCCATTCCAATTACTTCGTCATCATCATCTATTCTAATTCCTATAACACCTTGTGATACTCTACCTATTGGTCTTACATCTTTTTCATCAAATGTTATACATAGACCATTTCTAGTAACTAGTACTACATTATCTTCACCATCTGTTAATCTTACTGCTATTAATTCATCATCTTCTTTTAATGTGATTCCTTGTAATCCAGTTTTTCTAGAAGAATCATATTCTTTTAAGGCTGTCTTTTTAATTAATCCATTTTTTGTTGCCATTAATAAATATTTTCCTTCTGCAAAGTTTTGGATTGGTATAACTGCTGAAACTTTTTCACCTGGGTCAAGTCTTAATAAGTTTACAATTGCTGTTCCCTTAGCTGTTCTACCTGCCTCTGGAATTTCATATCCTCTTAAATGATACAACTTACCTTTATTAGTAAAGAATAAAATAGTATCATGAGTTGACGCTGTAAATATTTGTTTAACAAAGTCATCTTCTCTTGTTGCAATACCTGTTATTCCTTTTCCGCCTCTTCTTTGGCTTTTATATGTATCTATTGGCATTCTTTTTATATAACCAAAATGTGTAAGTGCTACAACAGTTTGTTCTTCTTTAATTAAATCATCTAAATCTATTTCTCCTTCTGCTGCAACTATTTTAGTTTTTCTATCGTCACC
Source organism: uncultured Clostridia bacterium (assembly GCA_944387495.1). Classification (GTDB taxonomy): domain Bacteria; phylum Bacillota; class Clostridia; order TANB77; family CAG-508; genus CAG-269. Next base: position 43,603 of record CALXFD010000006.1, read on the forward strand.
AAATTTATTTTTTACTTCTAATAATTCTTCTTTTATAATATCAAATACTAATCTTTCACTATTTAAAATTGCTCTTAAATGTTCAATTAATTCCATTAATTGTTTATATTCTTCTTCTATTTTTTCTCTTTGCAATCCTGATAAAGTCTTTAATCTCATATCTAATATAGCTTGTGCTTGTATATCTGATAATCCAAATCTTTCCATTAATCTTTCTTTTGCATCATCATATGCCGCTCTAATAATATTAATAACTTCATCAATATTATCAAGAGCAATTTTTAAACCTTCTAAAATATGAGCTCTTGCTAGGGCTTTGTCAAGTTCAAATTGTGTTCTTCTTAAAATTACAGTTTTTCTATGGTCAATATAACAATCTAAACATTGTCTTAATGTTAGTATTTTTGGAACACCATCTACTAATGCTAACATTATAATACCAAAAGTAGTTTGCATTTGAGTATGTTTAAATAATTGATTTAAAACTACTTGTGCATTTGCATCTCTTTTTAATTCAATAACAACTCTAACTCTATCTTTTCTATCTGATTCATCTCTACATTCTGAAATTCCTTCAATTTTCTTTTCTTTTGATAAATCTGATATAGTTTTAATTAAGTTAGCTTTATTTACTTGATAAGGTAAGGATGAAACTATAATTCTTTGTCTATTTCCACTCATCTCTTCAATTTCAGTTTCAGCACGTAAAGTTATTTTTCCTCTACCTGTTTTATAAGCTTGTTTAATACCTTCTAGCCCTAATATAATTCCCTCTGTTGGAAAATCTGGACCTTTTATAACACTCATCAAATCTTCATCTGTAACTTCATCTTCATCTATTATTTTTATTATTCCATCTACAATTTCTCTTAAATTGTGAGGTGGTATATTTGTTGCCATACCTACGGCAATACCAGAAGACCCATTTATTAAAAGTGCCGGTACTTTTGCTGGTAAAACAGTTGGCTCTTGTAATCTATCATCATAGTTTGGCATAAAGTCTACTGTATTTTTTTCAATATCTGTAAGCATATATTCCGCAATCTTAGACATTCTTGCTTCTGTATACCTCATAGCAGCAGCCCCATCGCCATCTATTGAACCAAAATTTCCATGTCCATCAATCATTTGATATCTCATTGAAAAATCTTGTGCCAATCTTACCATTGCATCATATACTGAACTATCACCATGTGGATGATATCTACCAAGAACAGAACCTACTGTATTTGCACATTTCCTATATGGTTTGTCTGATGTAATTCCATCTTCATGCATAGCATACAAAATTCTTCTATGTACTGGTTTTAAACCATCTCTTACATCTGGTAATGCACGGGAAACAATAACACTCATTGCATAATCTATATAAGCAACTCTCATTTCTTTTTCAATATCTCTTTCGATAATTTTTCCATCTCGTCTTTCTTGCTTTTCTTCCATTATTTCTCCCTCTTTCTATTGTATTTTCTACATTTGTATTATATTATAACAAATAAAATTTTGCAAGTGTTTCTAGCTTTTAATACAATTCATAATTAAATTAACACCATCTATAAATCCTTTTTTATACATTTCCTTATTATACTCTGATATTTTTTTATCATATTTTTCTTCTATACTACTTAAAATATCTTTTACTTTTTGATTTTCTTCATTATCTTTAATAGTTACTAATATATTACTAATATCTTTATCTACATCTATATCATTTCCTAATTCTTTTCTTTTATTAATTAAAATTTCATTTATCTCTTCAAATTCAGAGTTAAAAACTTTTTCAATCATATCATAAAAAACAAATTTCATTTCCATATAAATTCCACCTTCATTTTCATATTTTATCAAATTTTTTAAATTTTATCCTTATTCTGTATATACTTTTTATTTATGCTTATAGCATATAGAATTGTATTAGTTTTATTATATAATATATTTAGTAGTATTTGTGAATTATTGTGAAAGGATTTGTAGTTATGCAAAACAATATTAAAGATGAAAACATTTTTGTAGGAGAACGTATTAGAGGCCTAAGAGAAAATTTTAACATGAGTAGAGAAAAATTTTCTGAAATGATTGATGTTTCAGAAGTATTTTTAGGACAAATTGAAAGAGGAGAACGTTCTTTAAGCTTAAAAACCTTAAAAAAAATTGTTACATACACGGGCTCATCTTCTGATTATATTTTATTCGGAAATATGAAAAATAACAATACTATTTCAAAAATAAATAATATATTAAATACATGTTCTACTGATAGTTTAACTTATATATATGAACTTATATTTAGCTCTGCAACTTATTTAAAAAAAATTGATAAATCTTTATAAAAAATATATATTTTATTTAAAATATATATTTTTATTTTTGTTATTTTACATTCCTATTACTTTACATTTTTATAATTATTTTCTTCTAATTATTAACTTCTTATTTTTCTCATTATTAACAAACATTTTCAAAATGTTTTATTTCAATTTATTTATTAATTCCATTTGTTCTGCTGATAAATCAAAATTTTTTCCATTATTTTTTATTAACTTATGTAATATATCAATATTTTTAGCCTCATTTATTATATTTTCAATTGGAGCCAATTTTTTAATTTCTTTATTTATCCTTAAATACTCTTTTTCCATTTTTTCAAAATCCCTATTTTCAAAAGCGTTTTTCCAATCATTTATATATGTAGAAATATTTTCAGAATATATATTTTGTTCATTAAATGTTTCTTCTATTTTATTTTCAATATTCCCTAAAATTGCATCTTTTCCATTAGTCAATAAATTTGCAACATTAGAATTAATTTTTCCATTCACTGTGGCTTTATCTATTGCCAAATCTAATAAATTAGAAATCCCATCAATTAATCCTCCATTTTCTACTGCTAATTTCATTTGATTTGTATTTTCAAAATTTCCTGTAAAAATCCCTAAAACACTTTTCCCTAAATCTATTGCATCATCTATTGTTTCTTTAATCCCATCTTTTAATCCGTAATTAAGAATATTGTCTTTTATATTAATTACTTGTTCTTCTATAAAATCTGGTAAAACAGCTCTAATGCCAATATCTAGCCCTGTATTTACTACTTGTCCTAATGTTGTTTCCAAAAAACTTTTTTGTTCCTTTTCATTTTCCAAATTTTTATCTAAATCAATGTTTTGTGTTAAATTATTAATTTCCATATTATCATCCTTTCTTTTTATTATGGTTTGAGCTTTTTAATCATTTTTTTTATTAATATATCTACATAAACTAAATTATTTCTATTTGTTTCAGTTTCTTATTAAATTATTTTCATTTATTTTAAATTTTATTTTTCATTAAATTATTTTTTATTTATTTTAATCTTATTTTTATTAAATTTTTTTATTTATTTTAATTTTATTTTTATTAAATTATTTTTTTATTTTTTGTCTTATTTTTTATTCTCATTCGTCTAAATAATATTTTTATATATTTTTTAATAATTAATTAAATTATATTAATTTTATTTTTTTCTCTTTTTATTTTTTATTTTAATTCGTCATTTTTTTATAATAAATTCTAATTTTATTAATAATTATAAAAAATAATATACTCTATTATCTTTTTTTACTATTTTTTTCTATTTTATTCTAATTTTTTTATTAAATACTATTTATTAATTATTTATTTTTTATTATTTGTTTTTTAAATTAATTTATTTATTATAAAATTAATTATTTTTTAATTTATAATTTTGCATAAATATTAATTTTATTGGTATTTTTTTACATTTGAATAATGGTCAAATCTTTAAATTTTTTTGTCCTTGTTTTCATTTTTTTATATAATATCTTTTTCTATCTCTACTATACTTTTTGTTTAAAACATTCTTTAAATTTTCTCATTTTTGCTTTTCAAATAATAGATTAATTTACTTAGGCATCTCTGGTTTGTATCGTTTTTTAAATTGTTATCTTACGTATTACAAAATCAATATTATGTAACCATATATTTTCCATTTTTTATTTTTGATTTCTTTTAATATTACTTTTTTATTCTTATTATTTTAGAAATCTCTTTAATGTTTTTTTACTTTCTACACTATAACCATTATCATTTTATATTCTTTTTTTATTATTTTATCTTTATAATTTATATATTAATTTTTTCTATAATTATCTATTTTTTTAATTTTATAAATATTTATTTTATATTTTTAAATTAATAATTTAATCTTTAATAAATATTTAATTTTATTAAATTTAAATTTCTTATTTATTAAATTTTTTAAATAATTCTTTTTATTTATTTTTAATTTTATTTATAATTTTTAATTAATAATTTTATTTTTAAAAAATATTCAATTTTATTAAATTTTAAATTATTATTTATTAATTTTTTTAAATAATTATTTTTATTTATTTTAATTTATAACTTTTAATTAATAATTTTGTTTTTAAAAAATATTCAATTCTATTAAATTTAAAATTATTGTTTATTAATTTTTCAAAATAATTATTTCTATTTATTTTTAATTTTATATTTTTAAAAATATTCTGTAAAATATCTATATTAATAGAATTTATATTATATTTATTAATAATTAAATTAATATTATTTTTATCTATTTTAAAATTTTTTATATAATTATTTAAAATTATATTTGCTTTTTTTATTCCAATTAAATTTGGTTCAAATATTAAATAATTTATTTCTGAATTTTTTATTATAATTTTTTTTATTTTTTCATCTAAATTATTTTTTATATCAAAAATAATATTATAATTTTTTTTATAATATTTAATTATTTTTTTTAAATACTTATTATTTAAAAAATAATTTTTATTTTTAATTAAATCGGAACAATTTATAATATTAAAATTTTTTAATTTAATTTTTTTGATTTTATTTTTTATAATTTTATAATTAATTTTTATTTTATACTTTTTGTCTTTTATTTTATTTAATTTTATTTTACTTTTTTTTGCTTTGTTTTGGAAATTTTTTACTTTTTTTCTTTTATATATTTTTATACTTTTACCTTTATCTGTTTTTTCATTTTCGTCTTTATTTTTTATTTTATTATATTGAAAATTGTTATAGAATAAAAAGTCTTCTGAATCAAATATAAATATTAAAACATCTCTTTTTTGATTAATAAACTTTTGAGCAAATGTTAGGCATACAATGCTTTTGCCTACTCCATCACTTCCAAGAATACTTATTGTGTTGTTTGCTTTATGTATACTTTTCTCTTCTATGTTTTCTTTTCTTATAATTTGATTAAATTTATTCTTAGATTTACTTTTTAAGATTTTTGAGATTTTTTGTTTTAAAAAATCTTTTTTGGTTGAATAATTTTTTAAGTTATTTTTACTATTTTTTTGGATACTCATTATGCTATTTTTTTTATTATTTTTATTTTCATTATTTTTTTTAATATTATTTTCTTCTATAATTTTTTTTAATTTTTTTATTTCTTTTTTTAATTCTTCTTCATTATTTATTTCTTCTTCTTTTATTATATTTATTAATTTATTTATATTAATTTTATTATTTAAATAAATATCAAAAATATTTATTTTTTTTAATTCATTTTCTAAATAATTATTTTCTTTTTCTAAAATAATTATTATTTTTATTTTTTCATTTATTACTTTTATTTTTTTTAATAATTCTATTAAATTAATTTCTCCTGGCAATATTTCATTTATTATAATAATATCAAAATTTTTATTTTCTCCTAATATTTCTAATATTGCTTCTTTATATTGTATATCTTTATATTTTATTTCTATAAAATTTTCATTTTTTAATTTTTCATTGAGGGTAGGATTACCTATTGCTGTTAATATTTTTTTCATCTTTTTCTTCTCCTTCAACAATACTTTTTTCTTTATTTGAACATTCTATTTTTGTTAATATATGGTCATCACCTACAAACATCAAACACTCCCCTCTTTTTAAAGATTTTATTTCTACTTTTTCTTTTTCAGATAAATTTGCATATTCAGATAATATTTTTATATTTTCTTCTTCTAGCGCAAAAAATGTTTTTATACTTGAATTATTTAATATACTTTTTCCATAAGTTCCATTTTCTAAACTAAATATATCTGAAATGTCCTGAGTAATTGCTACACTACTTCCTCCATATTTTCTAATTGTTTTAAAAATTTTATATATAAAACTTGCTACTTCCTTATTTGATGTAACACCTATAAGTCTCCAAATTTCATCTAAATAAATTGATTTTTTTTCATTTCTGTTTTCTTTTATTTTATCCCAAAATATATCTGTAAATAAATACATTCCATATTTTAGATTTTCTTCTCCTAAATCATAAACATCAGCAATAATTAAATCTTTTTCTAATTCTATATTTGTGTAATTATTAAAAAATTTCATTGAGCCTTTTACAAATGGAATTAATTTTATTGCAAATCTTTTTGTTTTTTTATCATTATTTAAAATATTATATAAATCTTCTAATAATGGCATATCTGTTGATTTTTTAAATTCTTTTGAAATTATTTTTTCTTCATTTGTTATATATAAAGAATTATCATCAAATGTAATATTTTTTTCTTTATAAGTATCAATAAGTTTATCTTCTAAAATTGCTTTTTCTTCTTCATTAATTTCTCCAAATATCAAATTAAAAAATCCTATTAATTTTCCTATTTTAGTAGCTAAATATCCACTTTCTCCATCTTCTATACTTTCTTTTCTTATATCTAATATATTTATATATGTATTAGAATTTGGACCTATTTTTATTTGTGTTCCTCCTAGTTTTTTACTTAAATTCCCATACTCTCTATCAGGGTCAATTATATATTGTTTTATTCCTAATAATTTATATCTTAGAATTAATAATTTTGTATAAAATGATTTACCTGCTCCACTTGTACCGAATATGCAAATATTAGCATTTTTATATTTTTTATTATCATATCTATCTATAAAAACTAATGAATTATTGTAAATATTTGTACCAATAAAAATTCCATTTGAATCAAAAATTGTAGATGAAATAAAAGGATATGTTGCCAAAAGTCCAGAAGTTAGAATATTCCTTTTTGCTATTTCTTTTACAATTTTATTATTATTCATAGTTGGCAAACAGGACAAAAAAATTTCTTCTTCTCTAAAATTTGTTCTTCTCGTTTGCATACCTTTACTCTGGGTTATTCCTTCTATTTTATTTAAATAATATTCTAAGTCTTCTTTTTTATCTGCATATACCATTATATAGATATATAAATAATATAAGTCTTCATTATTGACCTGCATTTCTTTTCTTATATATTTTGCATCATTATATGTAAAAGCTGCAATATCTATATCTTGCCTATTTTGATTACTTTCTTTTAATTCTACACCAACATTTCCGATATGATAAGTTAAATCTTTTATTACTTTGTATGAATTTTGTTTTTCATAAAATATAGATATATTCATATTTATATTTGTTTCAATTAATGTTTTTAAAATAATATCTGATTGTTCTCTATAATAATTAATAACTGCTAATCCAGCATAATAAATATTATCAATTTCAATATATTTAGGATTTTCCATATTTATATATGCTGGTGCAATAATATCATTATCACATACTGCTCCATCTACTTTTTGTTTATTTTTTATATTTACACTTCTTTTTCTAAAAATATTATCACTCCTTATTAATTTTTTTTATTATTTATTATTTGTTTTTTTATTATTTATTTTTTTTGTTATTTATTTTTTATTATTTATTTTTTATTATTTATTTTTTATTATTTATTTTTTATTATTTATTTTTTATTATTTATTTTTTATTATTTCTTTATTGAATTATTATATTTTTTTATTTAATTATTCTTTGTTTAATTTTTTTATTTTTTCTATTTATTTATTTTTTTATCTATTTTTTTAATTGCTTTTTCTATTTAATTTTTTGTAATCAATTTTTTAAATTAATTTACTTTACATTTTTATTTTATTATTATTTTTTTATTAATAATCATTATAAAAAACTATTAGATGTATTGGTATTTTTTTACAGTTCTTGTTTGTTAAATTTTATATATCTTTTTGCTTTTATTTTTATTTTTTTATTAAATAACTTTTTTTATTTCTTTTACACTTTTTAACTAAAATCCTCTTTAAATTTTTTATTTTTATTCTTTTAAAAATTGCTTATTTCATTTAGGCATCTAGCTTTTTGGGCTTTTCTCATTTGTTCTTTTATTTTTTATAAAATATCTTTTATGTAATCATATATATTTTTATTTTTTAGCATTAATTAAGTCCTTAATCTTTATTTTTTATTCGTTCTTGCTTTTAGAATCTTTACAATTATATTTTTTTTCTTTTTATAGTACATATTGTTATAAAAATTTTTTTACTTTTCTATTTTTATTAATTAATTAATTATTATATTTTTAATTATTTTTTTATTTATTATTTTATTTTTTTATTTTAATTTATTTTTTTATTTGTTTTTCTATATTTAATTATTTATTTTTAATTTTTTTACTTGTTTTTTATTTTATTATTTTATTTTTAATTTATTTTTTTATTTATTTTTTATTTTATTATTTAATTATTTATTATTTTAATTGTTATTTTATTTGTTATTTTATTTGTTTTTATTTTCATTTAAAAAATAATTGTAATTTATAAATTTTCTAGTATTAAAAAAAGAATAAAAAATTTTTATAATATCTTTTTTTTCATTTATTTCAATTACATTATTTCCACATCTTACTAAACATTCTTTTATTTTAAAATATTTTTCTTTTAAATCATTTTTTATAATTTCATAAGAATTAAACTCTTCGTTAGTTTTTTCATCAGAAATAATAATATAAAAATCTTTTGAAGATGATTTTTTTGTTAAATTTATTTCACTAATATATTGTATATATTCTTCTGCTATTTCTTTTAAATATAAATTTTCCTTTTTATTTATATTTTTTTGGATATTATTAATATGATTTGTTAAATCTTCTTTATTACTTTGAATTAATATTTGAATATCGAAATTGCAAGTTTTTAAAAAAATTTTATAAGAATTTAAAATAGACGATTTTTCTAAATCAGATTTTAAATTATAATTTATTGGAATTATTTTTAATATTTTTATATATTTTTTTTCTTCGAGTACAATTATTCCATCTTTCGTAATTTTATTAATACCAATCCATTCTTGTGTTGTTTTCTCTTTTTTCTTTATAATATCACCTCCTATACATATTTGTATTTTACAACATTTTACAGTTTTTGTCAATTAAAACTTTTCGACATTTATCTACATTATTTTTAATTATTCATTTTAATTTTTTTTAATTATTTTTTTAATTATTTATTTTTAATTATTTTTTTATTATTTATTTTTATTATTTATTTTTTATTATTTATTTTTTATTATTTATTTTTTATTATTTATTTTTTATTATTTATTTTTTATTATTTATTTTTATTATTTATTTTTATTATTTATTTTTATTATTTATTTTTTATTATTTATTTTTTATTATTTATTTTTTATTATTTTTTTATCTTTTATTATCTATTATTAATTTTTTATAATTTATATTCTTTTATTAATTTTAAATTTTTTTAATTTTTTGTATATATTTTTTTATTTTGTACATAATATTATTGTAAGGTTAATAATAGTTGAGCAAAGAGTATTAATAGATTAATCTTAGTTTATTAATATTCGAGCAAAGATGTATATTGGTGTATTTAATATATTAATATATGTCGGCGATAAGAGTATATTATTTGTTTTTAAGCTGTGTGTCATTTTTTATTTAAATTTATTTCTTTAATTTATTTTTATAATTTTTACATGGTTGAAAAAATATGTAATATATTCGAGCTAAGATTATTTTTGTATCAGATTGTGGCTGTTAGTAGTCCATTTTTGGATGAATATGGTTACTAATGGTGTATCAATAGTCGAGTGACTGAGTAATATGTGTGGTTTAAAGCTTATTTATATAGTAATATATATTAGGTTTGAAAATTATATATATTATTCTGAACTAAGATTATTATTAGCTTTATAAGTTAAAGGAGGAAAACAGTTTTTGTTTTCCTCCTTTAATATTAAATATCTAAGTTCTTTACATATTTTGCATTTGCTTGAATAAATTCTCTTCTAGGTTCTACTTCATCTCCCATTAATAATGTAAAGATTTCATCTGCTTTAATAGCATCTTCCATTGTTACTTTTACTAAAATTCTAGTTTCTGGATTCATTGTAGTATCCCATAATTGTTCTGGGTTCATTTCTCCTAAACCTTTATATCTTTGTAGTGATAATGTATCTCTTGTAATTCCCTTTTCTTCCAATTCTTTATATGCTTTTTCTAAATCTTCATCAGTATAACAATATCTATCTTCCATTCCTTTTTTTGATAGTTTATATAGAGGTGGTTGTGCTAAATAAACATTTCCATTTTCAATTAATGGTCTCATATAACGGAAAAAGAATGTTAATAATAATGTTCTAATGTGTGCTCCATCGACATCAGCATCTGCCATGATTATAACTTTTCCATATCTTATTTTTGTTATATCAAAGTCTGCACCAATACCTGCACCAATAGCTACAATTACTGGATTTAATTTGTCATTTCCATATATTTTATCTGCTCTTGCTTTTTCAACATTTAACATTTTTCCCCATAAAGGTAAAATTGCTTGGAATTTTCTATCTCTTCCTTGTTTTGCACTTCCTCCTGCTGAATCTCCTTCGACGATATATACTTCACATTCGTCTGCATTTTTGCTACTACAATCTGCTAATTTACCAGGTAAAGTAGATGTCTCTAAGCTACTTTTCTTTCTTACTAATTCCCTAGCTTTTCTTGCTGCTTCTCTTGCTCTTGATGCACTTATACATTTTTCTAGTATAGCTTTTGCAACTTGTGGATTTTCTTCTAAAAATGTTGATAAAGCTTCATTTACCATACTTTGAACTACACCTGTAACTTCACTATTACCTAATTTTGTTTTAGTTTGACCTTCAAATTGTGGTTCTTTTACTTTTACAGAAACAACGGCTGTTATTCCTTCTCTTATATCTTCACCTTGTAAATTGCTATCTTTTTCTTTTAAAATATTATGACTTCTTGCATAATCATTAAATACTTTTGTTAAAGCTCTTTTAAATCCTTCAAGATGTGTTCCACCTTCTATTGTATTTATATTATTTACAAAAGTATATATATTTTCAGAATAACTTGATGTATATTGAATTGCTATTTCTACTGGTATTTCTCCTTCTTTTTCTATATATATAGGATTTTTATGTAATTTTTCTTTATTTTTATTTAAAAATTCTACAAAAGAATTTAAACCACCTTCATAACAAAATTCTGCTTTTTTTGGAGTTTCTTCTCTCTGATCCTCGATTGTTATTTTTAAACCTTTTGTTAAGAATGCAATTTCTCTAAATCTTTTTTCTAATACTTCATATTCATACTCCAAAGTTTCGAAAATAGTATCATCTGCTAAAAATCTTACTTTTGTTCCTGTCCCTTCTGCATCTCCAATTCTTTCAAGCTTTTTAACAGTTTTTCCTTTTTCAAAATACATTTGATAGATTCCGCCATCTCTTTTTATTGTAACTTCTGCCCATGTAGATAAAGCATTTACAACAGAAGCACCAACTCCATGTAATCCTCCTGAAACTTTATATCCACTATCTCCACCAAATTTTCCTCCTGCATGTAGAACTGTATATACTGTTTCCGCAGTTGAAATATGAGTTTTTGGATGTATTTCTACTGGTATTCCTCTACCATTATCTGTAACAGAAATCACATTACCTTTCTCAATAATAACATTTATTTCTGTACAATATCCAGCTAATGCCTCGTCAACTCCATTATCTACAATTTCATATACTAAATGATGAAGTCCTCTAATTGAAGTACTACCTATATACATACCTGGTCTTTTTCTTACGGCCTCTAATCCTTCCAATACTTGAATTTGTTCTGCTCCATATTCGTGTTTGTATTTTTCCATTTGTATCCTCCTCTTTCTAATATATATGTATTTATTAAAATGTTCTATTCTACAAATTAATCTTCCCTATATATTTTTCCATCTTTTACATTATATATTAAAACTTTTTTATTTTCAAGTTTTATTTTATCTGTACAAGTAATAATAACTTGAATATTATCTATTCTTTCTAATAAATGTTTTCTTCTTTTTTCGTCTAACTCTGACATAAAATCATCTAATAATAAAATAGGATATTCTCCAATTTCATCATATATAATATTTAATTCACTAATTTTTAATGATAAAATAGCAGTTCTATGCTGACCTTGTGAACCATATATGCTTAATTCTTTTCCATTTATATATATATTAAAATCATCTCTATGTACACCCTTAGTTGTAAATCCTTTAATAATATCTAGTTTTCTTCTAGCTTGTAAAATTTTCTTAAAATTTTTTTTATCTATACAATCTGTTATATATTCAATTTCTATGTCTTCTTTATTATCTGTAATTTCACTATGAATATTTTTTATCTTTTTATTTATTTTATCTATAAAATCTTTTCTATATTTATAGATAATAAAAGCATATTCTGCTAATTTCTCATCCCAAATTTCTAGTAAATTTTCATCTTTTTTTTCATCTCTAATTTGTCTAAGATAATTATTACGTTGTTCCAACGTTTTTAAATATAAAGTTAAATTATGCATATAATTTGGTTTTAATTGACTTATCATTATATCTAAAAATCTTCTTCTGTTTTGCGGAACTCCTTTTAAAATATTTATATCATCTGGTGTAAAAATTACTACATTTATATTCCCTAATAATTCGCTTAATTTTTTTAATTTAATTCCATTTACAAAAACACTTTTTTTATTAAATAAATTTATTTTTACTTTTCCATCTCTATCTTTTTTTTGATATTCAATTTCGACACTTGCATTTTCTGAATCTAAATTAATCATTTCTTTATCTTTACTTGCCCTAAAAGATTTTCCCATACTGCATAAAAAAATAGATTCAATTATATTAGTTTTACCTTGTGCATTTTCTCCATAAAAAATATTTATATTTTGAGCTAAATTAATTTCTTCGTTTTTGTAATTCCTAAAATTGTTTATTTTTATTTTGTTTATCCACATATTATTCTCCACCTGTGTATAATTATTAATAGATTTTCTTCCTTTTCTTCTTTATTCTATATTATATAAAAAATTTTTTCAATAATATTTATTATTTTTTATAATAAAATTATATTAATTTTATTTTTAATCCTCTTATTTTTCATTCTCGTAAGCCATTTTTTATTTTTATATTCAAAATTTATTAAATATATTTTTTAAAATTATTTTTCTTATCTTTATTTATAAAATATTTATTTTTCTTATTAATAAATATTTATTAATTTTTTACAATTAATTATTATTTTTTTAATAATAATTTGCTTATTTAGTATATTTATTTTTTTATAATTAAAAGTTATTTTATAAATTACTTTTCATTTTTAATACTTAATTTATATTAATTTATTTATTTTTTCTACTAATAATTTTTATTTTTCTATTATTTTTTAATAATTTTTTATTTATTGAATTATTTTTTAAATTTATTTTTTTATCATTTTTTGTCTTATTTTTTATTCTCGTTCGTTTAAATAATATTTTTATGTTTTTTTTAATAATTAATTAAATTATATTAATTTCATTTTTTTCTCCTTTTATTTTTCATTTTTTGCCTTATTTTTTATTCTCGTTCGTTTAAATAATATTTTTATATTTTTTCTAATAATTAATTAAATTATATTAATTTTATTTTTTTCTCCTTTTATTTTTCATTTTTATTCGTCATTTTTTATAATAAAAATTAATAAATTCTAATTTTATTATAAATTATAAAAAATAAAATACTTTACTATCTTTTTTTTACTAATTTTTACTAATTTATTCTATTTTATTCTATTTTATTCTATTTTTTTCTTTTTTTATTTAATAAATATTATTTATTTATCTGATTAATTTATTTATTTTTTTAATTATTTTATTTTTTTATTTTAATTAATCTATTTATTTTTTTAAATTAATCTATTTACAAAATTATTCATCCCAATTTTATTTAATTATTTTATTTCTATCTTTTATTTTTATAATTAAAGTTATCAACATACCCAAAAATATTTTTTATCTTTTTTTTTCTATTTTTTTCTAATTTATTCTATTTTATTCTATTTTTTTCATTTTAATTATTATCCACAGTTTATCCACAGTTTTAAAAATATGCTATTATCTCTCTTATTCTATTTTATTTGATTTTATTCTATTTTTTACTATTTTTTTCATTTTTCAGTTATCCACAACTTATCCACATTTTGTGGTAAATTCAAAATTCAAAAATAAACTTTCCACAAACTTTTAATAAATTGTGGAAAGTTCTTTTTTATAATAGCACTATAAAAAACTAATACCCCATTTGTGTAAAATATATATTTTATACAAAAAAAGAATAAAGAAAACTTTATTCTTTTAATCTTATTGGTAAAATCATATACACATAATCTTTATTATCAACAGATTTTATTAAACATGGTGATATACTGCTTCCAAATTCTATATAAACTTCTTCATCATCGATTGCTTTTAAACTATCTAAGAAATATTTTGGATTAAATCCTGCCTCTAAGTTCTTACCTTCTGTTGATACATATAATTCCTCTTTTGCATCTCCTGTTTGATTTGTACAAGAAATTAGTATTTTTCCTATATCAACTTGTACTTTTACAGGATATTTTTTCTCTTTTTCTACTGATGATGCTGATATTAAACTAACTCTTTCAAAGCTATTTTGTATATTATTTTTATTTACTTTTATTCTTGTTTCCCAATTTGTAGGAATAACATTTTTATAATTTAAAAATTCTCCATCTAGTATTCTAGTAACTATCTTACAATTATCCATTTCAAATAATGCTTGGTTTTTAGAAACTCCTATTTTTACAGGTTCAAATGAATCTGTCATTATTTTATTAACTTCTATTAATGTTTTTCCTGGTATTACTGCACTAAAATTATTGCTAGGTTTTGTTAAAAATATTGTTCTTAATGCTAATCTAAATCCATCAACTGCTACTAAACTTAATTTATTATTCTCTATTTCGAATAAACATCCTGTAAAAATTGGTCTACTTTCTTCTGTACTTGCTGCAAATATTGTTCTTCTAATCATATTTTTTAATACATTTTGATCAAGTTCTATTGAATTTTCAACTTCTATTTTTGGTAATTCTGGAAATTCTTCTGGGTTCATTGTTGCTAATTTGTATAAAGAGCCTTCACATTCAATTTCTAATAAATTATTTTCATTTAATCTAATATTAATTTCAGTATCTGGTAATTTTCTTATAATTTCACTAAACATTATAGCATTAACTACTGTACTACCTTGTTCTTGTACTTCACATTCCATTACATATTCTATACCAATTTCTAAATCATATGTTGTTAATTTTATTTCATTATCATTTGTTTGAATAAGTATTCCTTCTAGTATAGGCATTGTAGTTTTAGATGCTACA
This sequence comes from uncultured Clostridia bacterium, assembly GCA_944387495.1. GTDB lineage: Bacteria > Bacillota > Clostridia > TANB77 > CAG-508 > CAG-269. The sequence continues at coordinate 59,165 of CALXFD010000006.1, forward strand.
CCTTTTACTACGGAATTGATAGCTTTAAGGATTTTATCCTTATAACAAATAAATTTCATTTTGCTTCCTCCCTTATTTATTATAATATTAAATATAATTATTTTAGTAGTAATAGTATTAGGTGCTGTGGAAACTGTGGAAAACTATGTTGATAATTGAAATCCCTAACAAAATTACTGTGTATAACTTAGTGGATAACTTAAAAAGTTTTCCACAGTTTTAATTTTCATTTGTGTAAAGTTGAGATGTTCACAGTTTATTAACAGGTTATTCACATCAGGGTGTGGATATCTAATGCATTGCTTCCGTAAGTAAAGCTCGATTTACTTTTTTCAAAATTTTGTTTTTGCAAACACAAATTTTAAAAATTATAATTTTTTTTAGTAGTGTCTTATTGTTTACCATTTATGATTATGTTTTTCACACTATCCACAATTAACTTTGTATTATTTTTTTCTTTTACTTCTTTTTCTATTTTTTTACAAGCATGCATAACAGTTGAATGGTCTCTTCCACCAAAGTCTACTCCTATCTGAGGAAAAGACATATTAGCAACCTCTCTGCATAAATACATTGCAATTTGTCTTGGAAAAGCAATATCATTTGAGCGTTTATTTCCTGCTAAATCATCTTTATTAATACTAAAATATTTAGCAACAGTTTCTTTTATAAAATCACAAGAAATTACTTTTTCGCTTTCATATTTGAATTCATTAATAATATTTTCCGCTAATTCTATTGTTATAGGGCTATGTATTAAAGATGCTCTTGCAACAATTTTATTGAATACACCTTCTAATTCCCTTATGTTTGAATCAATTTTATTAGCAATATTAGATAAAATAATGTCATCAATCAAAATATTTTCATCTTGTGCCTTTTTTCTAAGGATTGCTAATCTTGTTTCATAATCTGGACAAGATATATCTGCAAGTAAGCCCCATTCGAATCTTGATTTTAGCCTATCTTCTAAGAATTGAATATCACGAGGTGGCTTATCACTAGAAATTATAATTTGTTTTCCTTCTTCATAAAGAGAATTAAAAGTGTGGAAAAACTCCTCTTGAATTCTCTCTTTTCCAGCTATAAATTGGATATCATCAATTAATAAAACATCAATATTTCTATATTTGTTTCTAAAAAGTTCATTTTTGTTATCTTTTATAGCATTAATAAGTTGGTTAGTAAATTTTTCAGAAGTTACATACAATACATTTTTATTTTGATTATTTTCTAAAATTCTATTACCTATTGCATGCATCAAGTGAGTTTTACCAAGACCAACACCACCATATAAAAATAGTGGATTATATGATTTTGCAGGGTCATTACCGACTGCAAGAGCGGCTGCATGTGCAAACCTATTATTATTTCCAACTACGAAAGTTTCAAAAGTATATTTAGGGTTTAATGTAGATTTATTTGATTCAATCTCAGCAGAAGACGCAGTTGAAACATCTTTTATGATGTTTGCCTCTTCCCCATTTTCAGGGTTTTCCTTTGATAAATCAATAACAGAAAATGTCCAATCCTTATTTGTAATATATCTTAAAGTATTAAAAATAAGGCTTTGATACTTATTTTCTATAAAATCTTTTTGAAACTCTGAAATAGTTGTGAAAACAATGTGGTCACCATCAATACTTCTAATATCAAGTGGCATAATCCATGTGTCATAAGATATTTTAGTTACTTCTGGTTTTAGTAGCTCTTTTATTTTTGCAACTAATTCTTGCTTATCAATGGTCATTTTATTAAATCATCCTTTCATATAAAGTTATCCACAAAGTTATCCACAGTTGTTGATAAGTTTGTAATATTTCTGTAAAAAACATATAAAAAATTACGAACAAAAATTTAAGTATTTTCCAATAAAAATTCATATTTTTTTGTACTTTCCTATAATAACAAATTTATATAAAATAAGTCAATATATATTGTGGAAAATTTTTAAAAACTGTGGAAAACTTTTTAAAAACCTGTGGATAAGTCGACATTTATTACAATATTATTACAAAAAAATTAAAAAATCTACTAAAAATTTGTTCTTTTTTCAAAATAATTAAAAAAAATACTTTAAATTACGATTTTTTTGATTTAAAATAATTTTTTTTAATCATAACCGAAAATTTCATTTGAAATGCAACAAAAATTCAAGAAAAAAGTAAATGAACAGTAGACAGGAGTAAGCAAAACT
>CALXFD010000007.1 GCA_944387495.1 uncultured Clostridia bacterium
TGTACAATACAGAGTTCATTCCCAAGTTGCCTAGTACCTAATCAAAAAATGTCCAATTTTTTGGGTTCAGTACAATTGCCATCCTCTTATTTTAGTTATATTAAATATCTTACAAAAATGTGAATGACTGCAAGCATTGCAAATGCACCATCTGTATATGTGCCAAATATTTTTACTTGCTGGTAATTGTAAAAAATAAATCGTTATGATAGAATGAAAATGCTTAATGAAGATTTAAAACACGATAAAGAATTATTAAAAATTTTATTAGAGCATAAAAACAAATAAAAAGATTTTTAAAGGGAGAGTGTCATGAAGGAAGAAATGGAAAAATATATTAATGAAAATTATGATATTTTACAAGAGTATCCATGGAAAAAATACCCAAACTATGCAACATTTAAGCATAAAAATAATAAAAAATGGTTTGCTCTTATAATGGATGTACCATTCCAAAAGCTAAAAATAGATAAAGATGGCATAGTAGGTATAATAAATCTAAAAAATATTCCTGAAATAATAGGCGGATTACGAAAAGAAGCAGGAATATTGCCAGCATATCATATGAATAAAGAATATTGGATTAGTGTTTTACTAGATGGTACAGTTTCAAAAGAAGAAATATGTAAGCTAATTGATATAAGCTATGAATTAACAAAATAAAATGCAATTTTAGGAGGAAAAATCTTTGATGGAACATTCTAAAAAAAGAGTATTTTTAATTACTGGAACTATTATGTTTGTAGTAATTTTTATGTACATAATAATATCAATAGTAAATGAAAAAACAGAAATATTATATACTACATCATATTCTTTATCATTTGGAAGTAGAACAATAAAAATTTATAAAAATGGGAAAGTTTACGAAGATACGGAAATAGAGGAACCTAATCATAAGCCTGATTATAAATACCTAAAAACTTTAAGTAAAGATAATCTAAAAGAATTGAACTCTATGCTGGAAAACAATGATAATAGTGAAACTATAAAAGAATACGTAACACAGTTAGTTTATGGCGTTAGAAATTTCAATGACTTGGAAAATTAAATTATATAATTACAATTATAGACTTTTAAAAGCAAATAATTTAATTTTACATCCTTATATAAATAAATAATAAAACAAAAAATATAAAAATACTTAACTTAAAGTTAACTTCAACCTATATAATGTTAAATAGAATAATAAAAAATAGGAGGTAATGAATAATGGAAAAGATTAATTACGGAGAATTAGAAGATATTGAAATAAAAGAGGAAGAGGTTACTTATACAGAAGAATGGGATAAAGTATTTCCTAAAAATGATAAGGTAAATCATAAAAAAGTAACATTTGTTAATCATTTTGGAATAACACTTGTTGCAGACCAATATGAACCAAAAGATTATGAAGGAAAACTACCAGGAATAGCAGTATGTGGACCTTATAGTGCAGTAAAAGAACAAGTTTCAGGAAGATATGCACAAGAAATGGCATCAAGAGGATTTTTAACAATAGCATTTGACCCATCATATTATGGAGAATCAGGAGGGTTACCTCGCTATATGAATTCTATTGATCATTGTGTTGAAGATTATCAATCTGCTATTGATTATTTGTCAAATTTAGACAATGTAGACAAAGAAAAACTAGGAATCATAGGAATATGTGGATGGGGAGGTTATGCACTTCAAACTGCATCATTGGATACAAGAATAAAAGCAACAATAACTTCTACAATGTATGATATGAGTAGAGTAACCGCTTTTGGATATAATGATGTAAATGATGAAAATGCAAGATATGAAGCTCGTATAGAATATAATAATGTGAGAACAGAAGACTATAAAAACAAAAAATACACCTTAGTAGGAGGAAATCCAAATCCAGAAGAATTGCCAAAAGATGCTCCACAATTTTTAAAGGATTATGTTGATTTTTATAAGATTCGTGGTTACCATAAAAGGTCATTGGGCTCAAATAATGGATTTTCATACAGCTCACTAAGTTCACTTATGAATACCAAAATGCTAGACTATATTAATGAAATTAGAAGTGCAGTCTTAATGATACACGGGGAAAAAGCACATTCTTGTTATTTTAGTAAAGATGCTTATAAAAAAATGACGGAAAATGGAAAATATAATAAAAACAAAGAACTTATGATTATTCCAAATGCAGTTCATTGTGATTTATATGATAATTTAGATGTAATTCCTTTTGATAAAATGGAAGAATTCTTAAAAAATAATTTAAAATAAATATTTTATAATATAATTATTTTGATTAATTATAATTTATAGTAAGAGGAGATGATATTATGGAAAGAAAACTAAAAATGATAATAGAGAATTGCCCTCAAAATCACAAATGTCCTGCTGTAAATGTTTGTCCAGTTGGTGCATTAAGTCAGGAAGGTTTTGAAGCACCTAAAATAGATTATGATAAATGTATAAGATGTGGTAAATGTTCAAATTTTTGCCCTAAAAAAGCATTAGTATTAGAATAAAAATTGCAAATGTAATGAGAGTAGTTATATTGATAATTACTCTCATTTTATTATCAAAAATTGAACTCTTTTCATAGTATATAAGGATATGAAACGAAAGGAGAATAAATTATGGATTATGAATTAATGATGAATGGAAATGTAAAAATAGGTCAAAGAGCACCAGATTTTACGGCAACTACAACATTTGGAGAAATTAGCCTAAATGATTATAAAGGAAAGTGCCTAGTATTATTTTCACATCCAGGTGACTTTACCCCTGTAAAGTCTTAATCTTTGGATGAATATAAAAAATGCCTGATATTGCCTATAATTTTCGATGTAGATAAGTTAATCAAATTTTGCTTTTAAGTGGCACAGAATCGATTGTGGAGCGATTGACCAGAAAAAATGGAGCCTTTTTAAGGCTCCGAAATTTCTATCAAATTACATTTATTCTTTTAGCATTGATTAATTTGGCGATTCTTTTGATGTTTTCTCCTCCCTTTCCTATAACAAGACCTTTATACAAATCATGAACTTTAATTGTAACTACTTTTCCTTTGGCATCCATTTTTTTAATAAATACAACATTATGCCTGTTATGTGTAAATGGTAGGTTTTTCTCACAAACCTTAATATATCCTGTAGGAATATACTGTTCATAACAGCGATTAGGTTCATAGTCAGGAATTGAAAATGTTGTTATTAAGGAAGAAATTCCATCATCAAGAGATTTTGCCTTAAATTCTTTTTCAAAAACCTTTGCTTGTTCTGTAGCAACTTCTTGGCAACACCGGAAATAAATAGATTTGACTAATTCATATTCATCCGGATTACGTACTTCCTCTGTATACGATTTAGATATGAGTACATAATCTCCAATTTTCAAATCGAATTCATATAAAGGTGCTGTAATTTCAACAACTTTCGTATCAACAGCTGTTAAAACATATCGACAAGGTTCGAAAAATCCATCACCTTCCAAGTAAGAATCAATGCCATTTTCCTCAAGTTTTTTCATAAGTAAAGAATCAATTTCATTTACCTCAAAACTAGAAACTGAAGAAAAATCTTCTTTACGAAGTTCTGCATACATATCGTCCAATTTGACCCATTTGTAATTTGACATATAAAATACCTCCTTTTAATTGTATCGGAGGTTTCCCTCCGAAAGTTTATTTGTTTCGAAGAGAATTACTCTTATATATTAAAAGTATAGCATAATTTACATAAAAAAGCAAATTGAAGTTTTTATGAATCAAAAGTAATTTATTTCATACAGTTATTGGTCTAAAATTAGAGACCTACAAAAGCCTACTCCATTTTTAAAGAGCACCCTGCTAAAAGCCACGCTTTTAGGCAGTTAGAGGGATACGAGACGTCTCCCTGATCCTGCAAGCAAAAGATGAATAAATTTTATAGAAATAAATACACTAATGTTAGTAGGTAGAAAATTTAATGTTTTGCTTGACAAAATCAAGTATAAGATGTTATACTATCTGCAGTAGATCAGTACTTCAGTAATCCTACGGGACTGAAGTCGGAATAGATTAGTACCTCGTGTAACCTTAGGTTCCGAGGTCTTTTCTTACAAAATAGGAGGTAATTATTGGAAAAAGAATTCAAAACAATAGATGAGCAAATAGAATTATTGCAAAACAGAAACTTACACATAGAAAATGAAAACATTGCTAGAGAAATACTATTAAACAATAACTACTATTATTTGATAAATGGATACAAAGATGTATTTTTAAATAAAAATAGTAAAGAAGAAAAATTTGCTAATGGAACTACTCTAGAAGAAATTTATAGTTTATACGAATTTGATAGAAAAATAAGAATTATATTTTTAGAATATATCTTATTAGTAGAAAGAAAAATTGATACTTATATAGCATATGATTTCTCAAAAAATTATGGTCATAAAAATTATTTAATTCCAGAAAATTTTAATAATTCAAATAAAAATAGAGAGTTAATTCTTAAATTTATAAATGATATTAATCTTGAAATATCACATCAATATAAAAATTCCAATAAGATGATTATACATTATTTAGATACGTATAAATATATTCCTTTATGGGTATTGATTAGAATTTTATCTTTTGGAAAAGTTTCAAAATTTTATAGTTTTATGAAGCAAAAAGAACAAAATAATATAAGTAGAAAATTTAATATACAAAGTGAAACGTTAAAAATATATTTAATAAACCTAGGCAATGTACGAAATATATGTGCTCATGATGAAAAACTATATGATGTTAGATTAAAAAAGAGAATAAATATTACTGATTATCACAGACAATTAATGTTAACAAGAAAAGATAATAAAACTGCATATGCAACAAGAGATTTATTTTCTGTAATAATTATATTAAAAATATTGTTAGAAAAAGACGTTTTTAATGAATTTTATCATAATATTATTGCAAAAATAGAAAAATTAGAAACTCAACTTTTTACAATAAAAATAGATAAAGTATTATTCAAGATGGGATTTCCTAAAAATTATAGAAATTTATTTGAACTATGAATAACTTTTTTGCAACATTTATATAAAAAAATTGGACTCCTATTGTCAGAAGGATATATTTTGTGTATCTAAAACAGGAGGTGATTTTTTGATTGTAAAGAAAAATTATAGGTATTAGAATTTTGTAAAGTAATTTTAGACTAAAAGAGATATTTGTTTATTTCTTTTTGCATAATATTTAGAGAGAAATATTATGGAGGAGTTAAATAATATGCAAATTACTTCTAATGGAATTTCTAATACAAAATATATGCAAATTTATTTAACTAAAGAAGAATTAACAATCCAAGAAATACAAGATAAGATAAAAGAATATAAGAAGCAAAAATATAAAATAGGAATATTTGTAACAGGAAAAGAAAACTATCCCGAAATTCTTAAAAAAATAGTTACAAAACAAGTGGAATTATCAGATAATGTATGTTAACATAGACCAAGAGCAATATCAGGCAAAAGGAGGAAAAATGACAGTTGTGCGGATATTGTAGATTGTCTAGAGATGAAGATAAAGAAAATTATTCAAGCATAGAAGAACAAAAAAGAATAATTAAAGAATATGCTTCAATTCGTAATTGGAATATTGATGACAAAGACTTCTACATAGATGACAATGTTTCGGGATATACCTTTAACAGACCTGAGTTTACAAAGATGTTAGAAAAAGTAAAGGGAGGAAAAATTGATGTAGTTATAGCAAAAGACTTATCAAGAATAGGAAGAAATAATGGAAAAGTTTTGGTACTTATAGATGAATTTAAAAATATGCAAAAAAATTTAATATTAGTTTCTGAAATGGGTGGTTCTTATGATGTATTAAATGACAGAGATGACTGCATAGGCATTACAACTTGGTTTAATGAAAGATATGTAAAAGATTGTTCAAGAAAAACAAGAGACCATATGTATTCAAAACAAAAAACAGCAAGGCTTATAATGGGAAATTACTATGGTTATGAAAAAATTTTCAAAGATAATATACCAATGCTATACGTTATTGAAGAACTGAAACCAGTTATTAAACTTATATTCAAATTATATGTTGAAGATAGAATGGGTTTTCAAAAAATTAGTCAAGAATTAAATACAAAATATAATTATCCTACACCATCTAAATATTATAGAGAAAAACATTTAGAAAGAGGCAGAATATATAAGCATAAAGTGCAGGAAAAATGGACAAAAGATATGGTAAGTAATATTTTGAAAAATGAAATTTATACTGGAACTTTGATTACTCATAAAAAAAGAACTGTAAATATAAGAGGAAAAGCTGTAAAATTGCCTAAAGAGGAGCAATTTATATTTGAGAATCATCATGAAGCTATTATTTCAAAAGAAATATTTAATTTAGCACAAGAAATAAGAACTAAAAAATTAAAACAAAATACATCAAGCACAAATAAAAAAAGAGACTATTATTTTTCAGGAATGTGCATATGTAATGATTGTGGCTCTGGTATGTCAGGAATTATGATTAAAAGGAAAGTAACTGAAAAAGGTTATGATTGTTCAAAGTATAGGCAATTTGGAACAAAGGCTTGTCATTGCCATGAAGTAAAGGAAAAAGATATTTTAATTCATTTAAAAGAGTTTTTGAGATTTACAAAACAGAAATATTTAGAAGAAATAAAAAGTATAAAAATTGAAATAAAACAAGATAAAAAAGAAAATAATAAATATAAATTGCAAAATAAATTAAATATTTTAAATGAAGAATATAAAATGCTAATTAATCAAAAAATAAAAGAACTAGCATCTAGAAATAATTCTGTGCAAAGAGAAATCATAGAAAATACATATAAAGAATTAGAAAAAGAAAAAATGCAAAGTATTACCTATTTGCAAGAATTAATCCAAAATGATGAAAAGAAGAATTTAGAAGATAAAATTCATAAATTAAAAACATCATTAGAATATTTTGATGAGATTATAAACGCAAGTAAGCCAAACAGAATTATATTACAAATGATAATTGACAAAATTTATATACATAGAGATAAAACCATTAGATTTAAGCTAAAAACAGACATTGAAAAATTAATTTAAACACACCCAAAGATGTGCACTTTACCCCCGTATGCACAACAGAAATGATTGCATTCACAAGAGCACATACATATTTTAGTCAGTTAAACACAGAACTGCTAGGATTAAGTGTAGACAGCAATTCTTCACATCTAGCATGGATGTATGATATATACTGTAAAACAGGAATAAAAGTATCATTTCCTATTATAGCTGACCGAAATGGAGAAATAGCAAGAAAATATGGAATGATATCAAGTGACATAAGCAATACAGAAACAGTAAGAAATGTATATATAATAGATGATAAAGGTGTAATAAGAACCATATTAATATATCCAATGAACATAGGGAGATTTATACCAGAGATAATTAGAATAGTTCAAGCATTACAAATGGCAGATTGTGCAGAAGGAGCAACAGCTGCTAATTGGATTCCAAATCAGCCAGTAATAGTTCCATCTCCAAAAACTTTTGAAAAATTAGAAAATAGAGTTAATTATATAAGAGAAAATAGAAATGGCATAAGCTGGTATTTAAGTTTTAAAGAAGCACCAGAAGATTGTATTATTCAAGATTGTAATAATTTAATGACAGAATAATAAAAAATAGTGCAAGTATTTAGTAAATAATTGCACTATTTTTTATTGTTTAGAAAACGCTTGAAAAAATGTATAAAAGAACACAAAAATTGTTTGATTTTTGTGTTCTTTTATGCCATAATATTATAAAATCAACTTATAGGAGAGTGTGTTTATGCATAAAGATTTTAGAATAATAATTAATAACTTCATAAAAAACATAAAATCAATTATCCATAAAAACCCAAAAAATGTAAAAATAATTTTCTTTACTTTAATTATTATCATACTTATTGCTATACTAATATCTATATACCTAAAAGAAAAAGATAAGCAAAAATATGTTGAATATAATGGGAAAAATTTAAGTGAAACAAAATATCCAGGATATAAAGAACTAATAGATGAACTAAAAGAAAAACACCCAAATTGGACATTTACATTATTTTATACAAAATTAGATTGGGAAGAGGTTATATCAAACGAAGGTCATTCAGATAATAGAGAATATCCGCTAAATTTAGTTCCAGATTCTTCTGAATATCCAGAAGACTGGAAATGTGAAATTTGTGGAGATAAAACATATGATAATGGTACATGGCTATGTGCATCAGATAAAGCAATTAAAAGTCAGATGGATCCTAGAAATATTTTAAATGATGAAGAAATATTCCAATTTAAAGAATTAAATTATGTAGAAAATGCATGTACGCAAGATGGGTTAGAAGAAATTACACAAGATACTTTTTTAGAGGGAGATACTATATCACAAGCATTACTTCAAGCAGGCGAAAATGCTAATTTGGATACATACTTTATTGCATCTAGATTAATACAAGAACAAGGAAGAAAAGGAACTGTTATGTCTCGTGGATATGACTATGAAGGAAATATTGTATATAATCCATTTAATATAAATGCTATTGGAAATTCGCAAGAAGAAATATTACAAAATGCTGGAAAATATGCATATGAGCAAGGATGGGATACTTTGGATAAAGCCATAATAGGTGGTATAGATTTTATGAAAAAAGGATATATTGACAAAAGTCAAAATACTTTATATTTGCAAAAATTTGATATAGTAAATCAAGATGGAAGTTTGTATACAAATCAATATATGCAAAATTTATTAGCACCAAAATCAGAGGCAAAAAATATGAAAAGTATATATGAATCATCAAATACAGTAGATTCTAATTTGAATTTTATTATACCATTATATGAAAATATGCCAGAAGAGATTTCAGAGTAAAAGAATATTTGTATTTGCCTTTAAAAGATAAAACTTTATCTACAAAAATAATTAAAAATGAATAATTATTTTTTAAAATCACATAATAATATTATGAACAAAAAACATAGTTCATATACTAAATTTGGAGGTACAAACAAATGGAAGGTAATCAAAAAATCCATTGTACAGTAGGAACATGCAAATATAATGAAAAAGGACAAAACTTGTGTAAATTACAAGCAATACAAGTAGAGCCAACAAATAATTGTAATACAAAAACAGCAGATGAATCTATGTGTTCAAGTTATATATATGAGAAGAAATAATTTTCTTCTCTTTTTTTCTTGACATATTAATAAATTAGAAATAAAATAACCTTAGCAAAAATAAGGCAAAAAGCCAAAAAAGGAGGAAGATTTATGTTAGTTACAACAAAGGATATGTTTGAAAAATCAATGAAAGAAGGTTTTGCAATAGGTGCATTTAATGTAAATAATATGGAAATAGTTCAAGCAATAATGGATGCAGCAGCAGAAAATAAATCACCAGTAATATTACAAGCATCTTCAAGTGCAATAAAATATGCAAGAATAGGATATTTAATGAAAATGGTAGAAGCAGCAGTAGAAGAACACCCAGAAGTTCCAGTTGCTATTCACTTAGACCATGGACCAGATTTTGAAACAGCAAAAATGTGTATTGACCATGGATTTACTTCTGTTATGATAGATGGTTCAAAATATGATTTTGAAGAAAATGTTAGATTAACAAAACAAGTTGTTGATTATGCACATTCAAAAGGAGTAGTGGTTGAGGCTGAACTTGGTAAATTAGCAGGAATTGAAGATGATGTAAATGTAGCAGCATCTGACGCTATGTATACAGACCCAGCACAAGCAGAAGAATTTGTAAAAAGAACTGGATGTGATTCATTAGCAATAGCTATTGGTACAAGCCATGGAGCTTATAAATTTAAAGGTGAAGCAAAATTAAGATTTGATATATTAAAGGAAATTAAAGAAAGAATACCAAATACTCCAATAGTATTACATGGTGCTTCAACAGTAATTCCTGAATTAGTAGAAATGTGTAATAAATATGGTGCAGAATTACCAGGAGCAAAAGGTGTACCAGATGAAATGCTAAAACAAGCAAGTGAATCTGGTGTATCTAAAATAAATGTAGATACAGATTTAAGATTAGCTTTAACAGCTGGAATAAGAAAAGTATTAGTAGAAGAGCCAAGTGCTTTTGACCCAAGAAAATATTTAACACCAGCAAGAGAATTAGTAAAACAAACAGTATCACATAAAATGAAAGATGTATTTGGTTCAAGTAATAAAATTTAATTAATTTATGAAAAATGTTTGATTAAGCTGAAAGATTTTAAATATTATAAAATTATAAATATGATAATAAAGTAAAAAGAGAATTTTATATAGTTTATAAAATTCTCTTTTTTGCTTTATAGCAAAGTGCATATTTTTTTAAAGTAAAACATAAAAAACAGATGCGCAAAAAATTTTAAAAATTAAAATATAATATTAATTATATAAATTAGCTTTAAAATTCCTAGCAATTTGTCGTTCTGCTTCTTTTTTAGCAATATCTTGTCTTTTATCATATAGCTTTTTACCTTTACCAATACCAAGTTCTAACTTAACAAGACTTCCTTTAAAATAGAGGCTAATAGGAATTAATGTATAACCTTTTTGCTTAATTAACCCAATTAATTTATTAATTTCTTTTTTATTCAATAATAATTTTCTGTCTCTTAATGGATTTTTATTAAAAATGTTTCCATGTTCATATGGACTTATATGCATTCCATAAATAAAAACTTCACCATTTTTAATATTTGCATAACTATCCTTTAAATTTACTTTACCATTTCTAATAGACTTAATTTCAGTACCAGTAAGAACAATACCTGCTTCAAGTTTATCTTCAATATTATAATTATGATATGCAGTTGGATTTTTTGCAATTAATTTTGTATTCATATTTCCACTCCTAATAAAAATTCTTATAATATTATAACATAATTTCATAAAATTACTAGACATTTATTTTATATTTGTGTTATTATTATATAGAACATAAGAAGAATTATATTTTATGGAGGTAATTGACGATGAAAACAAAACTTAAAATATTATTTATTTTATTAATTTCAATTGCATTAATCTTAGTAACATTTTCAGTAAATGCAGTTGATATGGACTTAACAGATGATACTGCTACAAATACTTCTGAAAATACAACAGCAGATGAGGATGGAAATACAGCATCAAATGAAACTACTACAAATGGAACAAATACTAATTCAAGTAGTAGTGGAAATACTGCTTCAAATTCAAGCTCAACATCAAACTCAGCTGTAAATTCATCAAGTACTAATTCAACATCTTCACCTATTACTCAAACAGTAGCAGGAACAAATAATGAAAGCAGTGATTTATCTTTATCAGACATTTTAAATATTTTACTTATTGTAATTGGTGTTCTTTTAATATTATTAGCAATTGCAATATTAATTAGATTAAAAAAATAGGAAAGATTTAATTTATAATAAAAATGCTCTTTTTTGTTAAACAAATATTTTAACAAGAAAGGGCAATTTTTATGTTTAAATTTATATCAAAAACTAGCAAAATTTGATTTATTTTCTTTTTTTACATGTATATTTTATTCGATTTTTTTCAATAATATTATTATAATCTGTTTTTAAATTATTATTCCTTTTTAAATAGTTTATTTTTAATTACTTATTAATAATAATTTGAAGACATAAACGTAAAGGAGGCTATTTTTCATGAGTAAGAAATTATTTATTAGTTTAGCTATTTTAGTAAATATCATTCTATTTTTTACTACATGTTTTGCTGATAATGAAGTAAAAGATGCTATGAATTCAGTAGGAAATACTTTAACAAATGTAAAAGGTGGAGTAGAAAATACTATGAAAGATGCAGGAAATGCTATTGGTAATACTGCAAGTGGAATAACAGATGGTGCAAAAGATGCAACAGGTTCAGCTGAAAGTACTATGAATAACATAAAAGATAATTTTATGGAAAATGGAAATAATGATAATACTGCAAAAGATACAAACAATGAGACAGGTACTAGTGGCATAACTGGAAATATGGATAATAATTATACTGCAACAAGAACATCAGCAGATGGAACAGCTACATTTATGGGAATGACTGCAACTGCATGGACATGGTTAATATTAGGTATTGCAACATTAGCAATTATTGCAGCAGTTTGGTATTATTCAATGCAAAATACAACAACTACAAATACTCATCATAATAGAAGAAGCTAACTATTAATAAAAAATGTTTAGGTTTAAAAGATAAATGTAATATCAAAATCTAATATGTAACTAAGTTTAAAAGGTTAATATATAAATATTTATATATTAACCTTTCAAACGATTTATTATAAAAATAATGTTAAATAACTATATAAAGAAAAGTTAACTTACAAATTTAACATATGTCTTATTGACATTTATTTTTTACGATAATATAATTGAAATATGGAGGAAAAAGATGTCAAAAATTTTAATAGTAGAAGATGATAAAAAACTAAGAAATGAATTAAAAATATTTTTAGAAAAAAACGGATATGAAGCAGAGATATTAGAAGATTTTGAAAATCCAATAGAGAACATATTAAATAGAAAAGTAGATTTGATTTTGTTAGATATAAATTTGCCAAATCTTGATGGTACATACATTTGTAAAGAAATAAGAAAAACTTCTAATGTACCAATTATTATGGTCACAAGTAGAGAAAGCGAAATTGATGAATTGATAAGCCTAAATAATGGTGCAGACCAATATGTAACAAAGCCATTTAATATTTTAATATTACTTGCAAAAATATCTGGTCTATTAAGAAGAATGCAAGAATATGCAAACATAAATCAAAATAGAATTGATTGTAAAGATTTTATTTTAAATATATCAAAAAGTGTTATAGAAAAAGATGATAATATTATAGAACTTACAAAAAACGAGCTAAAAATATTGCATTATTTAGTATTAAAACAAGGGCAAATAGTATCAAGAGATGAAATAATAAATTACTTATGGGATAGTGAAAGTTTTATAGATGATAATACATTAACAGTAAATATGACAAGACTAAGAGGAAAGTTAGAAGAGATTGGTATAAAAGATAAAATTCAAACAAAAAGAGGGCAAGGTTATATTTTGACTTTATAAAAAATTTTGCACTTTAAAAATAACAAGTAATAAAAATATGAAAAAAATTATCAAATTTTATATCAAAATATAAAATAGAGGTCTGAAAATGAAGTTAGAAAAATATTTAAAAGAAAAAATAATATATATAATATTAACTATATTTGGAATTGCAACTATTGAAATATTATTATTTGCTTATCAAATTTCAATTGGAATTAGAATTTATGTTGCAATAACGCCATTATTTTTACTTTGTATTTGTATCGGTATAGAATATTATATTAAAAACAGATATTATAAAGAGCTAAAAGGAAAACTAGACAGTTTAGATGAAAAATATTTAATATCAGAATTATTATTAACACCAAGTTTTGAAGAAGGAAAAATATTAAAAGAAGTTTTGCAAGATACAGATAAATCAATGTTAGAACATGTAAATAGGTACAAATATAATCAAGAAGATTATAAAGAATATATTGAATTATGGATACATGAAATAAAAATGCCAATTGCAACAAGTAAAATGATAATAGAAAATAATAAAAATCAAGTAACAGAAAGTATAAATGAAGAATTAAATAAAATAGAAAATTACATAGAGCAAGCATTATTTTATGCTAGAAGTAACACTGTTGAAAAAGATTATTATATAAAAAGAGCAAATTTAAAAGAAATAGTAAATAATGCGATATTAAAAAATAAAGACAGTTTATTGCAAAATAAGATAGAATTAAATATTCATGATTTAGAACAAGATGTATATACAGACAGTAAATGGTGTGTATTTATATTAAATCAAATAATACAAAACTCTATAAAATATAGTAAAAAAGAAGATAAAAAAATTGAGATATATAGTGTAAAGAAAAAAGAGAAAATTGTGCTATATATTAAAGATAATGGAATAGGAATAAAAAAAGGAGAAATAACAAGAGTATTTGAAAAAGGTTTTACAGGAGAAAATGGTAGAATTACAGGACAAAAATCAACAGGAATAGGACTATATTTATGTGAAAAATTATGTAATAGGCTAGAAATAGGGTTAGAATTAAATTCTGAACAAAATATTGGAACAGAAGTAAGAATAATTTTCCCTAAAAGCAGTTTTTCAGATATAAAATAAATTTATATATATCTTTTTCTACTTTTTTGTGGTAAAATATAGCGAAAGGAGAGAGAGTATATGACTATTCAAGATATAACAGAACTTTTAGATGAAAAAATTGAAAAAGATGAAAATAAAATTGTTGTTACTTTTTATGAAATAAGAGTAAAAAATAATTTATCAGAAGAAGAAACAAACCAATTTTTAAGATTAGCAATGACTAGACTTGAAAATTTAGGGTATAAAGTATATTTAACAGGTGCTAAATACATATATAATAATATGAATAAAGTAGTAGAACCAAATGAATTACTGGTTGCTATAAAGTAATAATTAAAAATTCAGGATATATATTATAGGCATAAGGAAAGGGTAAAAATGAACTATAAAATAGTAAATGGCGCAATTAGTTATGGCGCAGATACAATTTTAGAAGAGATTAATTTTGAAATAAAAGATAAAGAAAAAATTGCAATAGTTGGTAGAAATGGAAGTGGAAAAACTTCCTTTTTAAAATCATTAATAGACAATGAAATGTTAGAAGAAGGAATTGGAGAAAATAAATTTAGCATATATAAGCAAGGAATAAATGAAATTGGATATTTAAAACAAATAGATTTTGAAGATACATCTACTACAATGTTAGATGAAATTTTAAAAGTATATAAACCAATTATACAATTAGAACAAAAAATAAATAAATTAGAAAATAAGTTGCAAGAAAGTTCATCACAAGAATTAATACAAGATTATACTGAAAGCCTGGAAAAATATGAGTTCTTCGGCGGATATACATACAAAAAAGAATATGAAACAGCAATAAAAAAATTTGGATTTACAAAAGAAGATGAAAGCAAAAAAATATCTCAATTTTCTGGTGGACAAAGAACAAAAATCGCTTTTTTAAAACTTATACTTAGTAAACCAGATATATTATTGTTAGATGAGCCAACAAACCATTTAGACATATCAGCAATAGAATGGTTAGAAAAATATTTGAAAAATTATTCAAAATCAGTAGTAATCGTTTCACATGATAGAATGTTTTTAGATAGAATTGTTAATAAAGTATATGAAATAGAATATGGAACAATGACAGAATATAAAGGAAACTATACAGCATTTGAAGAACAAAAAAAGATTAATTATGAAAAACAATTAAAAGATTATGAATATCAACAAGCAGAAATAAAAAGATTACAAGCTGTTGCAGATAGATTTAGGTACAAGCCTACTAAGGCAAAAATGGCATTATCTAAATTAAAGAAAATTGAGCAAATGACAATAATAGAACAGCCCAATAAATATGACTTAAAAACTTTTCATGCAAATTGTGATATCAAAACAGAAAGTGGAAAAGATGTATTAAAAGTAAAGGATTTAGAAATAGGGTATGATAAGCCAATTGCAAAAATATCATTTTCTCTATATAGAGGACAAAAGCTTGCAATTATTGGAGAAAATGGAATTGGAAAATCTACTTTATTGAAAACAATTAATGGGAATATAGAAAAAATTAGTGGTGACATGGAATTTGGATATCATGTAAAAAAAGAATATTTTGACCAACAAATGGAATTTAAAAATGTAGAAAACACAGTATTTGATGAAATTAGCACAACATTTCCTAATTTAACTACAACACAGATACGAACATTATTAGGAACATTTTTATTTACAGGAGAAGATGTATTTAAAAAAATAAAAATGCTTTCAGGTGGTGAAAAATCAAGGTTACAATTGTGTAAAATATTTAAAAAATCTCCAAATCTTTTATTATTAGATGAGCCAACAAACCATATGGATATAATAGGAAAAGAAAGTTTAGAAAATATCCTTAAAGACTATAAAGGAACTTTAATATTTGTTTCACATGATAGATATTTTGTAAATAAAATTGCAGACTTAATATTGGAATTTGAAAAAGGAAAAGTAACTTTTTTTGATGGGAATTATGAAGAATTTACAAGATATAAAGAAAGTTTAGATGAGGATAACGAAAATAATATAATTAAAGCTAACCCGAAAGAAAAAAACACTAATAATCAATATTTTAAAGACAAACAGAATAAAAAAATACAAAATAAAATGAATAAAATAGAGCAAGATATTGAGCTAAAAGAAAGCAAAATAAAAGAGCTTGAAAAAGAAATGTTAGAAGAAAATATTTGTACAGACTACATAAAATCAGCTCAATTACAAGAAGAAATACAAAATTTAAAAAATGAAATAGAAGAAAAAATGGCAGAATGGGAAAAGCTATCAGAGGAAATAACATTGTAATGATTAAAAGCTTTTAATGATATGATTAAGTATAGTTACATAGAATTAGATAATAAAAATAAGCTAGAAAAAATTATATATAATAATGAAATAGAAGTTAATAATATTAATGAATGCTCTATAAAGTTAAAGGTAATTTTATTTGAGAATAAGACATATTTAATTTTTAATTTTCTACATATTTATAATAAAAAGAATGCTATTGAAATTATAATTACATTAAAAGAAAAAGGAAAACCTATTGATTTAGAAAAATTAAGAAATGACTTTTATGCAAATTTTAATTAGGAGGTAATTATGAGAATATTTTTTATAAGACACGGAAAAGATGATGGAAATTATAGAGGCGGATGGAGTGATATGCCGCTAGTTGATGAAGGCAAAGTACAAGTAAAAAAATTAGCAGAATTTTTAGAAGGAAAAAAAGATGAATACAAAATAGAAAAAATAATTTCAAGTGATTTATTGAGAGCGAAACAAACTACAGAGATAATAAATGAAAAATTAAAAGTTCCAGTAGAATATACAGATAGATTAAGAGAAATGAATAATGGAAAAATAGCAGGAATGCTTAATACTGATGTTGAAAAATTATATCCAGGACTTTATTATAATACTTTAAGAATCGATGAGAGATATCCAGGAGGGGAAAGTCCAATAGAGTTTTATAATAGAATCATTAGAGATTTTGAAAATATTGTAGACGAGAATAAAGAATGTAAAAACATAATGATAGTAACTCATAATGGAGTAATTAATATTATATATAGATACATAAATAATATGGAATGGTCAAATAAGATTAAATCTATAAAAATCTCGAATGCAAGTATATATTCTTTAGTAATAAATGGTGAGAACAGAAAATTTGATATAGAAAATTATAATGAATATTTGAATTAAATGCATAACCAACATATATGCATAGATATAAAAATGAAATAGCTGTTGTATAAAAAAATCAAAATATGTGAGCCAAATGCATGTGATTGCACAAAATGGCATTTATGTGGATTTAAAATTACTATAAAAATTTATAAATTTAGGAGAATACAAATGTTTAAATTACATTCAGAATACAAACCAACAGGTGATCAACCAAAAGCAATTGAATATTTATCAAATGGGATAAAAGAAGGCAAGAAGTTCCAAACATTACTTGGAGTTACAGGTTCAGGAAAAACATTTACTATGGCAAATATTATTCAAAAAGTACAAAAACCAACACTTGTATTAGCACATAATAAGACATTAGCAGGACAACTTTATTCCGAATTCAAAGAGTTTTTTCCAGAAAACAATGTAGAGTATTTTGTGTCATATTATGATTATTATCAACCAGAAAGCTATATTCCATCATCTGATACATATATAGAAAAAGATTCATCAGTAAATGAAGAAATAGATAAACTTCGTCACTCTGCAACATTGTCACTTTTTGAAACAAGAGATGTAATAATAGTGGCATCAGTATCATGTATATATGGTTTAGGTGACCCAGAGGATTACCAAGAAATGATGTTATCATTAAGACCTGGAATGCAAAAGGGAAGAGATGAGATATTAAAAAAATTAATAACAATGCAGTACACAAGAAATGAAATTGACTTTAAAAGAGGAACATTTAGAGCAAAAGGTGATGTTGTAGAAATTTATCCATCAGACCAATCTGAGTCTGCAATAAGAGTTGAATTTTGGGGAGATGAAATAGAAAAAATTACAGAAATAAATCCATTAACAGGAAAAGCTATTGGAACAAGAAAACATATTTTAATTTCGCCTGCTTCTCATTATGTTACAACAAGAAATAAGATGGAAAGAGCAATTGTAACAATAGAAGAAGAGCTAGAAGAAAGAATAAAATATTTTAAAGAACATGATAAATTAATAGAAGCACAAAGAATAGAAGAAAGAACAAATTTTGATATAGAAATGATGAAAGAAACAGGATTTTGTTCAGGAATAGAAAATTATTCAAGACATATTAGTGGAAGAAAACCAGGAAGCCCACCATATACTTTATTTGATTATTTCCCAAAAGATTTTCTATTATTAATAGATGAATCACATGCAACAATTCCACAAGTAAGGGCAATGTATAATGGTGATCATTCTAGAAAAGAATCACTAGTAAATTATGGTTTTAGATTACCATCAGCTTTTGATAATAGACCATTAAAGTTTAGTGAATTTGAGCAAAAATTAAATCAAGTAATATTTGTAAGTGCAACACCTGCTGATTATGAGAAAGAACATAGTAAAGAAAATATTGTAGAACAAATTATAAGGCCAACAGGATTATTAGACCCTAAAATTGAGGTTAAGCCAGTAGCAAATCAAATAGATGATTTATTAGAACAAATAAGAATAAGAGTAGAAAAACATGAAAGAGTTTTAGTAACAACATTAACTAAAAAAATGGCAGAAGATTTAACAGAATATTTAAAAAGTTTAGATATTAAAGTTAATTATATGCATTCTGAAACAAAAACACTAGAAAGAATGGAAATTATAAGAAATTTAAGGTTAGGTGAATTTGATGTACTAGTTGGAATAAACTTATTAAGAGAAGGTTTAGATATTCCAGAGGTTTCACTTGTTGCAATACTTGATGCAGATAAAGAAGGATTTTTACGTTCAGAACGTTCTTTAATCCAAACAATAGGACGTGCTGCAAGAAATACAGATGGAACAGTAATAATGTATGCAGATGAATTAACAGAAAGTATGGAAAAAGCTATTTCAGAAACAAACAGAAGAAGGAGAATACAAGAACAATACAATAAAGAACATAATATTATTCCAAAAACAATTAATAAGTCAGTTAGAGATACAATAAGAGCTGTTGATGTAGAAGACATAGGAGTTGAGTACAAACTAGAAAAAGAAGAAGATATTAAAGAAACAATAACAAAATTAACAGATGAAATGTTAAAATATGCAGCAGAAATGGAATTTGAAAAAGCAGCAGAAATACGAGATAAAATAAAAGAATTAGAAAAATTAATATAATAAATAAAAGCCTTACAACAAGTAGGGCTTTTTCTACATTAACTTAAACATTAATTAATGACTACAAAATTTATCTTGTAATTGTCTAATTGAAACTAAGCATCTATCACCTTTTTTCTGAAAAGAGACATCATTTGCTTTTAAGAAATCTATTTCATCTGTGTTTAGATATAATAATGATTCCTCTTCTCTCGATGTCATAATAATTGAATATAAGTGCTTTGAAAAATACATAAGTTTTCCTCCTTTTGTAAAAGTTAAATTGTAGAGTTTCTAAAATTTTAAAATAGTATATACCATAAGAAATAAAAATAATGTCAAATATTGTAAATGAAAAAGTTTTTTTAAAAATATATAATATTAATAAAAAATATGAATATTAATTAATAATTTTGTAGAAAAATAAGGATTATTAAAAAAATAGAAAGAAAAAATAAAATAGTCCTTGTTTAAAAAAATTTACTTTGATATAATCTAAATAGTTATCTAATAAGATGCAATAAGGAGGTTCAAATATGGAAGAAAAAAAGTGTGAATGTAATTGCCAAAATAAAGATGCTTTTATGGAAAAATTATTTCAAGAATATAAGCCAGTAAAAGATAATTTAATATCTATGCTAAATGAAGTCCAAGAACATTATGGATATGTTCCTATGAATTGCCAAAAAGAGCTTTCAAACTTTTTAAATATACCAATGGCAGAAATATATGGTGTTGTAACATTTTATTCAAGATTTACTTTAAAACCAAAGGGAAAATATAATATAGCTGTTTGTTTGGGTACAGCGTGCTATGTAAAAGGCTCACAAAAAATTATGGATAGACTAAAAGAAAGATTAAAAATAGAACCAGGAGAAACTACACAAGATGGATTATTTTCAATAGAAGAAACAAGATGTGTTGGAGCATGTGGTTTAGCACCAGTTTTTACTGTTAATGGTGAAGTTTATGGAAAAGCAACTGTGAAAAAATTAGATGAAGTATTAGATGAAATTATAAATAATAAGCCAAAAATATAGAGAGCTCTTTTTTATAATGAGACGATTTGACACGTCCCCAAAGGGCTCAAAGGAGGAAATTATGAAAAGTTTAGAAGAAATTCATAAAATAAGAGTTGAAAAAAGAAAAGAATTAGATTTAAGAGTAAATACAAAAGCAGATACGAGAGAAAAACATATTTTAGTATGTCACGGTACAGGTTGTACTTCTTCTAAATCACCAGAAATTCTAGAAAATTTCAGAAAAATTATTAAAGAAAAAAATATAGAAAATGTTAGAGTTATAAAAACAGGTTGTTTTGGTTTATGTGCAAAAGGTCCTATTGTAATTATTAGACCAGAAGATACTTTTTATGCAATGGTTAAACCAGAAGATTGCGAAGAAATTATACAAACACACATCATAGAAGGCAAAAGAGTAGAAAGACTTTTATGTAAAGATATTGATGGCAAAATTGTAAATAGCTTAGATGAATTAAATTTTTATAAGAAGCAAAAGAGAATTGCTTTAAAAAATTGTGGAGTTATAAACCCAGAAGAAATTGATGAATACATAGCATTTCGTGGATATGAAGCATTAGAAAGAGTTTTGAGGGAATATACCCAAGATGAAGTAATAGACATAATAAAACAATCAGGATTAAGAGGTAGAGGAGGAGCAGGTTTCCCAACAGGTAAGAAATGGGAACTTACTAAAAATGCAGAAGGAGAGCAAAAATATGTAGTTTGTAACGCAGATGAAGGTGATCCAGGAGCTTTTATGGATAGAAGTATATTAGAAGGAGACCCACATTCTGTTTTAGAAGCTATGGAAATAGCAGGATATAGTATAGGTGCAAATCAAGGATATATTTATGTAAGAGCAGAATATCCAATTGCAGTAAAAAGATTACAAATAGCAATTAATGAAGCAAGAGATTATGGGATTTTAGGTAAAAATATTTTTGGAACAGGTTTTGACTTTGATATAGAAATAAGATTAGGGGCAGGAGCATTTGTTTGCGGAGAAGAAACAGCATTATTAGAATCAATAGAAGGAAAAAGAGGTCAGCCAAGAGTTAAACCACCATATCCAGCACAGCATGGACTATGGGGTAAACCAACATTAATAAACAATGTAGAAACATATGCAAATATCGCACAAATCATATTAAATGGCTCAGATTGGTATTCAGCAATAGGAACAGAAAACTCAAAAGGTACAAAAGTTTTTGCATTAGGTGGAAATGTAAATAATATAGGACTAGTAGAAGTACCTATGGGAACAACATTAAGAGAAATTGTATATGACATAGGCGGAGGAATACCAAATGGTAGAGAATTTAAAGCAGCACAAACAGGAGGACCATCTGGTGGCTGTATACCAAAAGAACATTTAGATACACCAATAGATTATGAATCTTTAAAATCAATAGGCTCAATGATGGGCTCTGGTGGATTAATTATAATGGATGATACAAAATGTATGGTAAGCTTAGCCAGATTTTATTTACAATTCACAGTAAGTGAAAGCTGTGGTAAATGTACTCCATGTAGAATAGGAACAAAAAGAATGTTAGAAATACTAGAAAAATTATGTGCAGGAGAAGGAGACGAATTAGATATATATAAACTAGAAAAACTAGCAGTAAACATACAAAAAGCAAGTATATGTGGCTTAGGTCAAAGTGCACCAAATCCTGTCATAAGTACATTAAAATATTTTAGAGAAGAATTTAGAGAACATGCAATAGCAAAAGAATGTAGAGCATTAGAATGTAAATCAATAGCAAACATAGTTATAGATTCAGATAAATGCAAAGGATGTGGCTTATGCCAAAAAAATTGCCCAGTAAATGCAATAGAAGGAGAAGGAAGAGAAAAAAGAGTTATAAATCAAGATAAATGTGTAAAATGTGGCACATGTTTAACAAGTTGCCCATTCCACGCAATAGGAAAGTGAGATGTAAAATATGGAAAAGAATATGGTTAATTTAACAATAGACAATCAAAAAGTCACAGTTCCAGAAGGTACAACAATTTTAAATGCTGCAAAGACAGTAGGAATAGATATTCCAACTTTGTGTTACTTGAAAGAAATAAATGAAGTTGGAGATTGTAGAATGTGTATAGTAGAAGTTGAAGGGAGAAAAGGGTTTGCAACTTCATGTATTCAAACAGTAGAAGAAGGAATGGTTGTACATACACATACACCAAATGTTTTAGAGGCAAGACATGTTATATTAGATTTAATAATTTCTAATCATGCCAAAGATTGTTTAACATGTACTAGGTCTGGAAATTGTGAGTTACAGGCATTGGCTACTAAGTTTAATGTATTAAGTGTAGAGTTTCCAGGAGAAATGTCTAAACATAAAGTTGATGACTTATCTCCATCAATTGTTAGAGATTTTAATAAATGTATTTTATGTAGAAGATGTGTAGCAGCATGTAAAAATGTTCAAAAAATTGGAGCTATTGATTGTATAAATAGAGGTTTTGAATCTTGTATATCAACAGTTGGTGACCATAGTTTAAATGATGTTAATTGTACATTTTGTGGTCAATGTATAGAGGCTTGCCCAACAGGAGCTTTACATGAAAAAGAAACAATAAATGATGTATGGGTAAAATTGAAAGACCCAGATACAATAGTAATAGTACAAACAGCGCCAGCAGTTAGAGTAGCTCTTGGAGAAGAGTTTGGTATGCCAATAGGAACTAATGTTGCAGGTAAAATGGTTACAGCTTTAAAAAGATTAGGATTTGATAAAGTATTTGATACTAACACAGGAGCAGACTTTACAATAGTAGAAGAAGCAAATGAATTTGTAGAAAGATTTAAGAACAATGACAATTTACCAATGATTACTTCATGTAGTCCAGGTTGGGTTAAATTTATTGAAATGAATTATCCAGACTTATTACCACATTTATCAAGTTGTAAATCACCACATGAGATGTTTGGAGCAGTAATTAAAACATATTATGCAAAAAAAGAAAATATTGCTCCAAGTAAAATATATATGGTATCTGTTATGCCTTGTATAGCTAAAAAATTTGAAAGACAAAGACCAGAAATGAAAGAAGAAGATTTATATGATGTAGATAATGTTATAACAACAAGAGAATTGGCAAGAATGCTTAAACAAGCAAATATAGAATTTGAAAAATTAGAAGATAGTGAATTTGATAGTCCAATGGGAGAGGCAACAGGAGCAGGAGCAATTTTTGGAGTTACAGGGGGAGTAATGGAAGCAGCTTTAAGAACTGCACAAGATACATTAACAGGAGAGGATTTACCAAAAATTGATTTTGAACAAGTAAGAGGTACAGAAGGCATTAAAAGAGCAAATATTGAAATTGCAGGAAAAGAAATAAGTGTTGTTGCAGCAAGTGGTTTAGCAAATGCAAGAGAGATATTAGAAGAAATAAAATCAGGAAAGGCTAATTATCAATTTGTAGAAATAATGGCATGCCCAGGCGGATGTATTATGGGTGGAGGTCAACCTATAAAAAGTTCTAAAATTCAAGCAGAAGTTGATGTTAAAAAGTTAAGAGGTCAGGCTTTATATTCAATTGATGAGAAAAGCAAAATAAGAAAATCACATGAAAATCCAGTGGTTAGAAAAATTTATGAAGAATATTTAGAGTATCCTGGAAGTGAGATTGCTGAAAAGTTATTACATACAACTTATACGAAACGTGAAAAATATAATATACCAATGTAAGGAAAATAATTTTAAAATAAGAATGTAAATTTTAAAAATATGATATATTGGTAATAATGAATAAAAAATAGAAATATAATACACATACAAAAAAGTATTATATTTCTATTTTTAGTTTAATAAATTGTTTTAAAATAATAAATGTTTAATAAATTATTATTAAAACTATTTGTTGTTATTTTGTCTTTCATTGTTATTATTGCTATTGTTTGAATTGTTTTTATTATTTTTATTTTCTTTATTTTTCTTTGACATGAAATGCACCTCCATTCAAGTTTAATATTATTTTGAACAAAATTTAAAAAATTATACTTAAAAAATTAGAAGTTTTTTGTGATTTGAATTGTATGGCAAAAGTTTAAATATATTGCCCGCGCGAAGAGTTATATTTATAAAAATATTTATTTCGTTCGTCGGCTTCCCTTTCATTGTAAGGAAATTCAAATTAAAAGCAAGTTGCGTAATTTAATATTTTATAATATAATACCATGGGAAGGTGAGAATACATGGAATATGTTAATGAAAAATTAAATGAATTTAATGATTATATAAGATTTAGAAAAGTTGCTGTAATTGGTATGGGTGTAAGTAATTTGCCTTTACTAGATTATTTGTATGAGAAAAAAGCAAATGTTACAATTTTTGATGAAAAAGATTTAGATAGTATATCTGATGATATTATGGAGAAAATAAGAGAATATGGTTTTCAATTTCATTTTGGAGAAAATTGCTTAGAGTATTTGAAAAATTTTAATTTAATTTTTAGATCTCCAAGTTGTTTACCTACAAGAAAAGAGCTTGAAGAAGAGGCAAAGAGAGGGGCTATTGTAACTACTGAAATTGAACTTTTAATGAAAATGTGTCCTTGTAAAATAGTAGGTGTTACTGGAAGTGATGGAAAAACTACTACAACTAGTTTGATTAATGCTATTTTAAAACATGCAGGTTATAATACTTTTTTAGGTGGAAATATTGGAACTCCTTTGTTTACAAGATTAAATGAAATGAAACCTAGTGATGTTGTTGTTTTAGAATTGAGTAGTTTTCAATTAATGGGAATGGAAGTTAGTCCACATATTGCTGTTATTACTAATATAACACCAAATCATTTAAATATTCATAAAGATTATCAAGAATATATAGATGCAAAGAAAAATATTTTTAAATATCAAGAGCAAGATGATATTTTAGTTTTAAATTATGATAATGAGATTACAAAAGAGTGTGCAAAAGAAGCACATGGTAAAGTTGTATTTTTTAGCAGTAAAACTAAATTAGATAATGGATATATTGTAGATGAGGATGTTATAAAAAAATGCGAAGATAAAGTAAGAAAACATATATTAAATGTTGAAGATGTTATATTAAGAGGAGAACATAATTATCAAAATATAGCAACTGCAATTGCTGCGACCTCTTCTATGGTTGATATAGAAAAAGCGATTGAAGCAATAAAAGAGTTTAAACCAGTTGAACATAGAATTGAGTTTGTAAGAGAGATTGATGGAGTAAAATGGTATAATGATTCTGCTAGTTCATCTCCTTCTAGAACTTTGTCAGGAATAAATGCTTTTAAAGAAGATATTATATTAATTGCTGGTGGATATGATAAAAATTTAGATTATACACCACTTGCTAAAACTATTGTAAATAAAACAAAAGCATTAATTTTAATAGGGCAAACTGCAAATAAGATATTTGATGCAGTAAAAAGCGAACTAGAATTAGAAAATAAAGAATTAGATATTTATATGTGTAATTCACTAGAAGAAACTATACAAATAGCAAAGAAAAGAGCAAAATCTGGTCAAGTAGTTTTATTTTCTCCTGCTAGTGCAAGTTTTGATATGTTTAAAAATTTTGCAGATAGAGGGAATAAATTTAAAAAGCTAGTTAATGAATTATAATTTAATACACATATTTTATAAAAAATGCATAATTTATACAAAATAGTAAGGAGGTATAAATTATGTATGATAATACATATGATGATTACATAAGAAGTATTTTAGGTTATCCGAATATTCAAAATACAAATGCTCAAAATACATATGATAATACATATCAAGAAACATATTCACAAAACATGAGAAACGATTTAGAACAATATTATCCAGAAATATATAAAATTATATATCCAATGGTTCAAAAAGCTTGTAATGAAAATATGAGAGGAAATACAGAAGAAGAAATAAATAGATTAACAGATGAAATATATTATGCAATTGAAGAAAATAACCAAATTAATATAAACATTAATCTAGAAAATCAAACAAATGGAAATAGAAGTGTAAAAGAAGAAAATGTAGTTGTAAACAAAACAGAAAACAGAAATGACAGTAAAGCTGAAAATAAAACTGCTAATAGAACTAATAATAGGGTAGAAGAGAGCAGAAATATAGAAACAAGAGTATTTAGAAATAACAATTTAAGAGATTTGATAAAAATATTGATAATTAGAGAATTGCTAGGAAGGCCAGGTCACAGACCAGGAAATAGACCACCAAGGCCACCTAGACCTCCAAGACCACCATTTCCAGGAAACCCAGGACCAGGACCTATGCCACGTCCACCTATGATGCCAAGAAGCTATAATTATGAAATTCCATATTATGACATATATGAAAAATAGAGGAAATAAAGAAATAAATTCCATTTTTTCAATTAATCTTATGAATATAAATTTTAAATTTGCAAAAAATATTTATGAGAAAATTTGAAAGGTGGTATAAAAATGAAAGTAAAAGATTGTATGTGTTATGAAGTCTGCTGTGTAAAACCAGAAACTAAAATTAATGAAGTAGCAAAATTAATGAGTCAAAATCATATTGGTTCTGTACCTGTATGTGATAATCAGAATAAAGTTTGTGGAATTGTAACAGACAGAGATATTATATTAAGAACTATTGCATGTGATAAAGATTGTAAAACAACAAAAGTTAGTGATATTATGACATCTAATGTTTGCACATGTAATGAAAATGATGATATGGTAAAAGCAGAAAATATAATGTCACAAAATCAAATAAGAAGATTACCTGTATGTGACCAAAATAATAAAATAGTAGGTATATTAACTTTTGGAGATATAGCACAAAATATAGAAGAATTAGGTCAAACACAAATATGTAATGTAGTAGGGGATATATGCAATAATAATCAAAATAAAAATGCAGAATAGAAAATAAATATATAAAAAATTGAGTTTTATGTATATACATAGGACTCAATTTTTTTTAACTTATAAAATTGAAACTTTATAGTTATCAAAAAAGACTATAAAGTAAAAATAAAATTTTCATAAAAATATTAAAAATACATATAATAATAGTAAAATTTATTGCAATAACAGTGTAAATGTAAAAAACTACATAATAAAAGGTTTATAGGTTTATCCTTAAATTGAAAACCTAAATTTAATGTAAGGAGAGTATAACAAATTATAAATTATGTTATACAATGAAAAATGATATTTAATATTTCTTATTGGTCAAAAGTAGGAGTAAGGATATTATATGTATTATTGTTATTATTAGGATTATATCTTGCTATAAAATTATCTATTTTTTATATGCCATTTTTAATAGCTTTTATAATATCTTTATTAATAGAACCATTAATAAAATTTATAATGAATAAAACAGAACTTACAAGAAGGACAAGCTCTATAATAATATTTATAATAGTTTCTCTAATAATATTAGGAAGTCTTGCGTGGATTATAATTACATTATTTTCAGAATCTTCTAGATTATTACAAGGTCTTAATGACTATGTAGACAAGGCATATAAACAGATTCAGGGATTTATATCTACATTTGATTTTGATAAGATACATTTATCTGATGAAATTGTAGCAGTTGTTAATAATTCTACAACAAACATGATAGAAACAGGAACAAATTGGTTAAGAAATGCATTGACAGGATTAATAAACTTTATAACTCAAATACCAACAATTGCTATATGTGTGGGAATTACAGTGTTAGCATTATATTTTATATGTGTTGATAAAATATATATATTAGACCAATTAGAATATCACTTACCAAAAGTATGGTTTAGAAAAATGAATCTACATTTAAAAGAGCTTATACAAACATTAGGTGGATATTTAAAAGCACAAGCAACTTTAATATTAATTTCTTTTATAATTTCACTTATTGGATTATATCTATTATCATTTTTAAAATTTAATGTCCAATATCCTCTTCTAATGGCATTATTAATAGGATTTGTAGATGCACTACCAATTTTAGGTTCAGGAACAGTTATGGTTCCATGGGCTATTATTTCAGGACTAAATGGAGATTTAAGATTAGGGATAGCTATAATTACATTATTGATAATAATGTCAGTTGTAAGACAATTCTTAGAGCCAAAATTAGTAAGTAAAAACATAGGAATACATCCAATATTTACTTTAATTGCAATGTATACAGGATTTAAGTTTATAGGAATAATGGGACTTTTAGTTGGACCTATTGTTTTAATAATATTTAAAAATATTTTTGCTAATTTAATAGACAAGGGATTTTTTAAAACAATTTTTGATAGGAAATAATTGAAAAACATGAAATTTTATGTTAATATATATATTAAATATTTGTGGAGAGAAACTTTTTAACAATAATTATTGGAAAGGTGGTATATATTATGGAAGGAAAGGAAAAAATTTTTAAAATTCATGTTCGGATAGGAAAAATAATGCTAAGCTTTTGGGATTTACAAATTTGCAAAATAGATGGGATACCAATAGAAAAACTTATTGATGAGAAATTAAATGATGATAATTATTTGTATCAAAACCAATTATATTTCAGTGATGGATATATTGTATTGCAAGAAGATGGCACATTTAAAGGATACTTAACAAATGATACAATTGATGGTTTAATAGCTGAAAATAATTTAACTTTTGTCATAAATATAAAGAAAAATTTAATGACAAATTTATTAGAAGAAGGAACAACACTAGATGGCACTTGCATAGAATTTACAGAAGAATTTAATGAATCAATAGTTCTTTCTGATGAAGAAGACTATGTTTTAAGAGGTGTTAACCAGCAAAATGTTTTACATTATGTGATGGTAAATTTCCAAGAGGTGGAATATAAGCTAGAGAGAACCGAAAGAATTAAAAAAATTTTAGAAGAAAATAAGAAATTATAATTCCATAATAAAAAAGAACTGACTCGTTTGAGTCAGTTCTTTTTTATTCCCATTCGATAGTTGCAGGTGGTTTAGAAGTTATATCATAAACTACTCTATTAACATGTTTTACTTCATTAACAATTCGAGAAGAAACTTTTTCTAATATATCATAAGGTATTTTACTCCAAACACCTGTCATGAAATCAGTAGTTTCAACAGCACGAAGAGCTATTGTATAATCATAAGTTCTTTCATCACCCATAACGCCAACAGATTTTAAATTTGTTAAAACTGCAAAGTATTGGTTTATAGATTTATGAAGTCCAGCATTTGCGATTTCTTCTCTAAAAATACTATCTGCATCTTTTAAAATTTCTAGTTTGTCATCTGTTATATCACCAATAATTCTTATTGCTAAACCAGGTCCAGGGAATGGTTGTCTATATACTAAATTTTCAGGAATACCTAATTCTAAACCAGTTTTTCTAACTTCATCTTTAAATAAATCTCTTAAAGGTTCTACTATTTCTTTAAAATCAACATAGTCAGGTAATCCGCCTACATTATGATGGCTTTTTATAACAGAGCTTTTACCTAATCCGCTTTCTATTACATCAGGGTATATAGTACCTTGAACTAAAAAATCAACTGTACCAAGTTTTTTAGCTTCTTCTTCAAAAACTCTTATAAATTCTTCTCCTATAATTTTCCTCTTCTTTTCAGGGTCTGTTATGCCAGCTAATTTATTTAAAAAACGCTCTTTTGCATTAACTCTAATTAAATTAATATCAAATTGTTCTCTAAATATTTTTTCTACTTCATCACCTTCATTTTTACGAAGTAAGCCATGGTCAACAAATATACAAGTTAATTTTTTTCCAATTGCTTTACTTAGTAAAACTGCTGCAACAGAAGAATCTACACCACCAGATAAAGCACATAAAGCTTTTCCGTCTCCAATTTTTTCTTTTAATGATTTTATGCTTTCTTCAACAAAAGAAGAGATTTGCCAATCACCAGAACACTTACAAATATTAAATAAAAAGTTTTTAATAACTTGTGTTCCATTAATAGATAAATTTACTTCTGGGTGGAATTGAATTCCATATAAGTTTTTCTCTACATTTTCCATAGCTGCATTAGGACAATGGCTTGTTGAACCAATGTTTTTAAATCCAGCTGGAACCTCTTGAACAAAATCTGTATGGCTCATTAAAAATTTATTAGTATTATTAAAATCTGTAAATAGGGAAGAGGTATTATCTATATTTACATCTGTTTGACCATATTCTCTTGTTTCAGCTTTTTCAACTTTTCCACCTAATGTATGTGTCATAAGTTGCATTCCATAGCAAATACCTAAAATAGGAATTCCTAAATCAAAAATTCCATCAGCACATCTTGGTGAATCTTCGCCATATACACTTGCAGGTCCACCAGTAAAGATAATTCCTTTTGGTGCTTTTTCTTTAATTTTTTCAATTGAAATGTTGTAAGGTACAACTTCTGAATAAACATTACATTCTCTTACTCTACGTGCAATTAATTGATTATATTGTCCTCCGAAATCTAGAATTAAAATTAGTTCATTATTTTTCATAATTCTTTGAATGATTATTTTGAAATAATCATTATCTCCTTTCCTTTAAAATTATATTATTATAATAGCATAGTTTATAGTTAAAGTAAAGTTATGTATACATAGAAATTAAATAAAAAATGAGAATTATTATTACAGTTTTATTACAAATATTGAAAAGATAAGCATAAAATGGTATTATAAAAAATATAAAATAATTCAAAAGAGGAGAAAAAGATGCTTAAAAATAGTAAAAGCCTTGTGGCTGTAAGAGAGAGAGAGAGAGAGAGAGAGAGAGAGAGAGCTACACTTTAATGAAATAATTGGAAAAATAGTATTAAATAGTGTAATAGTAAAAGTTAGAAAAATAGTAGAAGTTCTAAAAAGTTTTAAAAATATAAATACATTAATAGTAATAGCAAGATTAAACCTATAAAGTATATTGTAATTTTTTAAGTTATAAAAATTATGAATATATAATAAAATATAGGTTTAATTTTGCTATTTTTTATATTTAAGAGATTTCATACAAGAATTCATAAAACTTATAAAAAGTTAAAGTATTACAATTCAATTACAAAATTATTACAAATGATAAAAACACATTGGCAATAAAAAGACTAAAAATTATACTAAATAGAGAGAATAAAAAACATAAAAGCTCGAATACTAAAACAAAACGAAGTTTCAACTAAAAAAGAAAAATAGTTGAAAAGAAAAAACAATAAGAAAGAAAAGGGAGGAAAAAAGAGAATGAAAAAAATGCAAAAAAAGAAAGGTTTAAAAAACATTCTAATAAGGGAATTACGCTAATCGCCTTAGTAATAACAATAATAGTATTACTAATCTTAGCGGGAGTAAGTATAGCAATGTTAACAGGAGAAAATGGAGTGTTAACAAAAGCAACAGAAAGTAAAGAACAAACAGAAATAGGACAAGAAAAAGAAGAAATAAAAATGGCATATGCAGCAGCAAAAACAGGAAAAGTAGATAAAATAGCAGAAGATGTAACAGCAAATGAATTAAATGCAGAACTAGACAAACTAAATTCAACAGGAACAGCAAGTGGAAGTGGAACATTAACAGTAACATTTGAAAATGGACATAAATATACAATAGACCAAGGAACAGGAGCAATAACAGGACCAGAAACAGGAGAAGTGCCAGATGAAGGAGAAGAAGTAAAAGTAGAAGGAGTAACAATACCAAAAGGATTTGTATATGTAGGAGGAACAAAAGCAGAAGGAATAGTAATATCAGATGACCCAGCAGATAAAGATAAAGGAACAAGCCATGAAGTAGCCCAAACATTAGTAGGAAATCAATTTGTATGGGTGCCAGTGGAAGATGATAGTGCATTTAAGAGATATGAAGGATATTATAATAAAAAATTACAGTCAACGTTATCTTATTGTGAAGAGCCATTTTCAAAAGGATATTCAACAGAGCAATCAGAATATAACGCAATGAAACAAAGTGTACTGGACAATAACGGATTTTATGTAGCAAGATATGAGGCATCAAAAGATGAAAATGATAATACAAAAGTTGCAAGTAAACAGGGAAAAACAGTTTGGAACAATATAAAATGGGGAAATTCAATGACAGATTCAGCAGGAGGAGCAGTAGAAAAAGCAAAAGGAATGTATACAGACAAAGAAAAATATGGAGTAACAAGTACATTAATATATGGAATACAATGGGATGCAATAATGACATGGCTCGACCCAGCATATACAACAGGAAGTTGCGATACAAATAATTCATTTGTAGCAAATTCAGCAGGAAAAGGAAATTATAGTGGAAGTTTAAAAGAAACAGGTTCAGATGCGAATTATGCAGTAAATAATATATATGACTTAGCAGGAAATGTTTGGGAATGGACAATGGAAGCTTACGATAGCACTATTCGAGAATATCGAGGTGGCGATTACGACGATTCAGGTGAGGAGAGTCCAGCTTCTGGTCGTCGGCATTACACCTTCTTACAGTGGCGGTTTCGTCGGTTGCAGGTCAGCTTTATACTTGTAGGACTGAACGCTGGGAAAAAGTAGTTAATCAGATTATGTAAATAAAAACACTTAAAATGTACAAACTTTAAAATAAGATATATTATTATCTTTCCAAGAATCAGAAATAGTAGAAGATTATGAAAAGTAGAGAATAAAAAAGATAGTAATAGTATGACAAGATAATAATTTCAAAAAATTATTACGGGTTGGTAAACCTGGAAGAATTTTTTGAAGTTACTAGCGTGGTGTACCACTAAATGGTATGCCACCTTTTTACGTTTCAAAATATAATCTGCAAAAATTATGTAACAATAGTGTAGCTTCAAACCGTCTACATAACAAATTGACAAATTATGCAAACCATGATATAATTTTCAAAGTTATATTAAGAAAAAGAGAGGTATAGCCATGAAAAATAATATTATATCAATTTCCGGAGTTCCAGTAAGCGGAAAAAGTACAACAATTAAAGAAATAATTGCACAATTAAAACAAGCTGGAATAGATGAAAATAATATCCATTTAATATCAACAGGAGCAAAATTTAGAAAATACTTTAATGCAGTTAATGATTTTATAAAAAATATGGGAAATGAAGAAACTTTGCAAACAATTTTAGAAGATAATGAATTAAAAGAATTATTTAGTAACAGTAAATTTAGAAATGCTTTAATTAATGCAATAGTTCAATTAAGAAAAAGTAATTATGATATAAAAGATTTTTCAGTAGAGCAAGCTAACAATTTAGAAGAACTTAAAGATGTAAGAGCAATAATTGATACTAGTATAGATACAAGAATACAAGAAATTGGAAAAGAAATAAACCAAGAAGAACACCCAAATGATTTTTGGATAGTTGATTCAAGACTAGCATTTAATAATATTCCAGAATCTTTTTCTGTTAGATTAACAATAGATGAAGATATTGCAGCCAAAAGACTTTTTGCAGATAAGTCAAGAGGAAAAGAAGATAGTAACTATAAAGATTTAGAAGAAGCTAAACGAGCAATTGTAAAAAGAAAAAATGGGGAAGTAAAAAGATATATACAAAGATATAATGTAGACTTAGAAGATGAAAATAATTATGACTTAATAATTGATACATCTTATTCAAATGTTTCAGACATAGCAGAAACAATTTTAAAATGCCAACAACAATATATGAAAGATAAACCATTTGCAAAAAAATGGACTTCTCCAAAGAAACTTTTACCAATGCAAAGAGAAATTGATACTCTTGATAGAGGAGCTGTTTATAGCATGGAAGAAATGGTAAAAGCAATAGAAAACAAAGGTTATGCACCATATGAAGAAATAGAAGTTATAGAAGCAAATAATAAACTTGCTATACATGAGGGACATCATAGAAATTTTGCAATGGCGATGCTAGGAAAAACACTAGTTCCATACAATGTTATAGCTAAGGATGAACAAAATATACCAGGACAAAAAAATACAGCTAATACTATGATTCAAGGTGTACAAAGAGGTAATTTATTAGGACATGAAAACTTTTTTGACAAAAATTTTTCTTATGATAAAATATACCCAGGAATTTATGAAGAATTAGAAAATAATTATCATGGTGGAGATGAAAGATAAATAAATCTAACTAATAAGGAGTGAAAAAGTTTTGATGGAGGAAACATTAAAATTTCTAGGAAAAGATTCAGGTTTCGGAGAAAAAAATAATTCAGCTTATTATGAAACTGAAAAAAGTTTAATTATTATAGACTGTGGATTTACAGTTTTTCAAGAATTGAAGAAAAAATTTGATTTTACTAAGTACGAAGATATTAATGTAATAATTACACACTTACATAATGACCATGCTGGTTCACTAAGTCAATTAATATTATATTTATGGTTTACATATAATAAAAAAATAAATATAATTAGCAAATGTAATAACATTAAAGAATATTTAAAAATCACCGGAACACCAGATGAAGCATATGCATTAGCAGACAATAGTGAAAAAATAACTTTTATAAATACTGAACATGTAAAGTATTTGGATTCGTATGGGGTTAAAATAATTTTGAATAATAAAAAGATTGTATATACAGGAGATACATGTATAATAGAACCTTTTCTTCCATATTTAAAAGATGCTGATGAATTTTATGTTGATGTTTCAAAATATGGAGGAGCACATTTAAAGATAGATGACATAATAGAAAAATTAAGAGAATTAGCAAAAAGTGGAATAAATATTATTCCTATGCATATGGATGATAAAACATATATAAAAGGAGTAATAGATAAAAATATAAAAGCAAATTGATTTTAAAATTATAAATACATGAGTTATAAACAATGTTAATAAATGTAAAACATATAACTCATGTATATTTTTTTGACAAAATGATAGTTTTATGTTAATATAAATTTATATACTTGTAGTTGTTGGTATTTTTAACATAAGGAGGGAAAGGCATGATAAATGATTATAGTTACCAATCAAACGCAAATATTCAATGTCTTTTAGAGGATGTTGAATATAGTGAACGAAAAGAAGCATTTTTTAAAATTATTTCTGATTTCCAGAAGTCAGGTGTCCGGTGGGGATTAGCATGTTCAATGAATTTGTTTTTAAGAGGAGTTGTGGATGAATTCCACGATTTAGACTTACTTGTTGAAGCAAAAGACATTGGAAAGATTATAACCATAATGGAGAAAAACGGAGCAGAATTAATTGCTACTGGTGGAAATGGATATTGTGAATCTGATGTCTATATGCATTTTCAATTTGGACGAATTGATATTGATATTATTTCTGGTTTTAGACTTATAACTTTTGGAACATCTTTTCTTTATGAATTTAATGAAAATGAGTTGGACAAGATTGAAGTTAACAAAACAGAAATTCCATTAATATCAATGGAGGCATTGTATATCCTATACTCGATGATGGAAGGATGGCAGCCAAGGAGAAGATATAAACGAATATTGATAGAAGAATATCTATTATATCAAAAAGTAGCTTTTCCTAGCATTTTTGAAAATGCATTGCAACAATACCAGCTTCCTGGCTGGATAAGGAGAAACTTAGCTGAATTAATGGTTAAGTAGTTCACGAAAAAGCAAGAGGGTTTAAACAATGATATTGTATAAACTATCTCTTGCTTTTATATTTTAAAGAATTTTTATAGCACTTCACTAGTAGGTATATAGCTTTCATCAGGGGGATATACATATTCTTCATTTGGTTTATCAACTTCTTTTATTTCTGTTACTTTAATAATAGGCATATCTCCATGATAATCCCCTTTTGTAATTTCGCCAGTTAATTCAACCCAAGTATTATCTTTAAAATCTTGTGCTTTTTCATATTCACATAGAAAACCAACAATTACATATTGCCTATTTGAAGAAATGAGCATATCTCTTGCTAATACAAATTGATTTTCTTTTAAATCTAAAACTCTATATACATATCCAACAAAACTTATTTTTTTGCCAACATATGTATCAATATTTTCATGAACTGCTTTTAATACATTAGTATAATTTTTAGTAGCTATTTTTGAAACATCACTTTGAGGCATACATGAAGTTCTTTCTTTATTTGAAATAGCACCATTAAAAATTTTGTATGTTACAACTAGCATAACAATAATAATTAAAATAACAATAAAAGAAAAGATATATTTAAAAGTTTTACTTCCATTAATTTTTATATTATATATAAACATGCTAAATCATCCTCTTTCCATATAAGTTATTAAAATATATGCAAAGATAAGGAATATATGTATGAATACAATTTTTGCTGGGTGATTTTTATGTAATTTTTATAAAAAAACTATTGCTAATTTCTATATTTAGTGATATATTTACAAAGTAAAAATATAAACTTAGGAGGACTAAACGAAAATGGGATTATTTAAAACATATAGTGAAAAAGAAGTAAAAAGAGTTATGCCAATAGTAAAGAAAATAAATGAAATGGAAGATGAGATGTCAAAACTTTCAGACCATGAGTTAAGACAAAAAACAGACTATTTTAAAAAGCAATTAGCAGATGGCAAAACTTTAAATGATATATTACCAGAGGCATTTGCAGTAGTAAGAGAAGCATCAAAAAGAGTATTAGGAATGAGACATTTTGATGTTCAATTAATAGGTGGTATTATTTTACATCAAGGAAGAATTGCAGAAATGAAAACTGGTGAAGGTAAAACATTAGTTGCAACATTACCAGTATACTTAAATGCACTTGAAGGTAAAGGTGTTCATGTAATTACTGTAAATGATTATTTAGCAAAACGTGATAGTGAATGGATGGGAAAATTATATAAATTCTTAGGATTATCTGTTGGATTAGTTATAGCAGGAATGGGACCAAAAGCAAAACAAGAGGCTTATGCAGCAGATGTTACATATGGTACAAATAATGAATTTGGTTTTGACTACCTAAGAGATAATATGGTTATTTATAAAAATCAATTAGTACAAAGAGGATTACATTATGCAATTGTAGACGAAATTGATAGTATTTTAATAGATGAAGCTAGAACACCACTTATAATTTCTGGTAGAGCAAATCAATCATCAGATTTATATAAAAAGGCAGATAGCTTTGTAAGAAAATTAACTCCAAAAGTTATAGTAGAAGAAGACGTAAAAGATTTTGAACAAGCAGAAGATAATGAAAAATATGATTATATAGTTGACTTAAAAGCGAAATCTGCTTCATTAACTCAAAAAGGTATTAAAAAAGCAGAAGAAGCATTTAACTTAGAAAACTTTAATGATTTAGAAAATTCTACATTAGTACATCACGTAAACCAAGCATTAAGAGCACATGGTGTTATGAAAAAAGACATAGATTATATCGTAAAAGATGGAGAAGTTTTAATTGTTGACGAATTTACAGGACGTATAATGTATGGTAGAAGATATAATAATGGTTTACATCAAGCAATAGAAGCAAAAGAACATGTTAAAATAGCAGACGAATCAAAAACACTTGCAACAATTACATTCCAAAACTATTTTAGAATGTATGATAAATTATCAGGTATGACTGGTACTGCTATGACAGAAGAAGCAGAATTTGAAGAAATATACAATTTAGACGTTGTAGCTATTCCTACAAATAAACCAATGATTCGTAAAGATGAAAATGATGTTATATATAAAAATGAAAAAGCTAAATTTAATGCAATAGTAAAAAGCATAAAAGAAAGTCATGAAAAAGGACAACCAGTTCTAGTTGGTACAGTTTCAATTGAAAAATCTGAAAAATTAAGTAGCTTATTACGTAAAGAAGGAATAAAACATGAAGTATTAAATGCTAAATACCATGAAAAAGAAGCAGAAATTATAGCACAAGCTGGTAAATTTGGTGCAGTTACAATTGCAACAAACATGGCAGGTCGTGGTACAGATATTATTTTAGGTGGAAATAGTGAATTTTTAGCAAAACAAGAAATGAGAAAGAATAAAGTACCTCATGAAATAATAGAAGAAGCAAATACATATTATGAAACAGATGACCAAGAAATATTAAAAGCAAGAGAAGAATTTAATAAATTAGTAAAAAAATATAATGACGAAATAAAAGAAGAAAAAGAAAAAGTAATAAATGCTGGTGGTTTAAAAATAATTGGTACAGAAAGACATGAATCAAGAAGAATTGACAACCAATTAAGAGGTCGTGCTGGACGTCAAGGTGATATTGGTGAATCTAAATTCTATATTGCATTAGATGATGATTTAATGAAAATCTTTGGTGGAGATACAATTACAAAAGTATATAATACATTAGGCGCAGATGAAAATATGCCAATAGATTCAAGAATTATTTCAAAAGCAGTAGAAAATGCACAAAAGAAAGTAGAAGGTAGAAACTTCAGTATTCGTAAAAATGTATTAAAATATGATGATGTAATGAATGCACAAAGAGAAATTATATATGGTCAAAGAAAAGAAGTACTAGATGGAGAAAATATACATGATAGCATAATGTCAATGATTAGTGCAGTAGCAGAAGCAATGGTAAATATGTATGTTGAAGATGAAAAAGGTAATGTTAATGTAGAATCTTTAAATCAAGACATATTAAATACTTATGGAATTGACATGTTAGACTTCATTAAAGAAAATTCATCTGATTCAGATAAAATATTAGAAGAACTAGAAAAAAGAGCAAATGAAAAATATGCACAAAAAGAAGAAGAAATTGGTTCAGACGATATGAGAGAACTTGAAAGAATAGTAATGCTTAAAGTAGTTGATGAAAAATGGATGAACCACATAGACAATATGGATGAATTAAAAAATGGTATAGGGCTTCGTGCATATGGTCAACAAGATCCAGTTGTAAAATACAGAATTGAAGGTATGGACATGTTTGAAGAAATGATTTCAGACATAAAAGTAGATGTTACAAAAATCTTAATGAATATTAGACAACAAGCAGAAAATAAAAGACAAGAAACTGTAAAAATTACAGGGGCAGCATTAGAAGCAATCCATAGTGTAGATGGCGGAGAAAAAATAGGAACAGATGTAGATAGAACAATAAGAAATGAAGGACCAAAAGTAGGAAGAAATGACAAGTGCCCTTGTGGCAGTGGCAAAAAGTATAAAAATTGCTGTGGTAGAAATAAATAAAAGTATATATAGGAAAAGAAATGTAGCCCATGTGTACATTTCTTTTCTAATATCTATTATTCAAGGAGGAACAAATGGAAAATATATTAATAGGACTTTTAATTCCATTTCTAGGAACTGTTTTGGGTTCTGCAATGGTATTTTTAATGAAAGATAAAATAAATCCAAAATTGCAAAAAATTCTATCAGGTTTTGCTTCTGGTGTAATGATAGCAGCATCTATTTGGTCATTAATAATTCCATCAATCAATATGGCAGAAGAACAAGGAGATATCTCTTGGCTTCCAGCAAGTATTGGATTTTTAGTAGGAGTGGCTTTTCTATTAATCTTAGATAGTATTATTCCACATTTACATATAGAGACAAAAAAGCCAGAAGGTATAAAATCCAAATTGAAAAATGCAACTATGATGGTATTAGCAGTTACACTTCATAATATCCCAGAAGGAATGACAGTTGGAGTTGTTTATGCAGGACTATTAGCTCAAAATACAAATATAACACTTGCAGGAGCTTTGGCTTTATCAATAGGAATGGCAATACAAAACTTTCCAGAAGGTG
This sequence comes from uncultured Clostridia bacterium, assembly GCA_944387495.1. GTDB lineage: Bacteria > Bacillota > Clostridia > TANB77 > CAG-508 > CAG-269. The sequence goes on from CALXFD010000007.1 coordinate 40,118, forward strand.
CAATTATATCTATGCCTTTAAAAAGTGAGGGAATGTCTAAAACAAAATCATTTTTATATGGTGCTTTATCAGGTATTGTAGAGCCATTAGGAGCAATTATAACAATATTGCTTACAAGTATTGTAACACCAATATTACCATATTTATTAGCATTTGCAGCAGGTGCAATGATATATGTGGTTGTAGATGAACTTATACCTGAAACAGAAACAGGAGAACATTCTAATATAGGTACTATTGGAGTGGCAATTGGATTTGTAATTATGATGATATTAGATATAGCGCTTGGATAGATAGAGAACATACTAGCAAATAAAAATGGCTATTGGAGATTATTAAAATAAACCATTGATTATACAATAAATAGAGCAAAGTAATATAGTTGTTAAGACTATATTACTTTTGTTTTTATCTATATTCATTACCCCATTTAACCATAGAATATAAATTAGATACATACCTTACAAAAATGTAATATAAATGTAAGCTTAATCAATAGCAATAAATGTTAAATAGTTTTATAATTATACTAGAATATATGAAAGGAGAGTTTAAGATGAGTAATGTATTAGAAGTACAAAATATAGAAAAATACTATGGTAATAATTCAAATTTAACAAAAGCAATTGCAGGAATTAGCTTTACTGTGCAAGATGGAGAATTTGTAGGAATAATGGGAGCTTCTGGAAGTGGTAAAACGACACTTTTAAATTGTATTTCTACAATAGATAGAGTAACAGCAGGTAAGATTATAATTAATGGTAAAGATATTACTAAGTTAAGAGGAAATCAATTAAATAAGTTTAGAAGAGAGGAATTAGGTTTTATATTTCAAGATTTTAATTTGTTAGATACATTAACTGCTTATGAGAATATAGCCTTAGCTTTAACAATACAAAAAGTAGAACCAAAAGAAATAGAAAAAAGAGTAAAAGAAGTAGCTCGGAAGACTTGATATATCATCAATTTTAAATAAATATCCATACCAAATATCTGGTGGGCAAAAACAAAGAGTAGCATCAGCAAGAGCTATTATTACAAACCCTAAAATGGTGCTTGCGGACGAACCAACAGGTGCATTAGATAGTAAATCAGCAAGGCAATTATTAGAAACTTTTGAAAACTTAAATCAAAATTTAGGGGCAACAATTTTAATGGTTACACATGATGCCTTTACAGCAAGTTATGCAGATAGAATTATATTTATAAAAGATGGAAAAATTTTTAATGAACTCATAAAAGGTGAAGATACTAGAAAACAATTTTTTGAAAAAATAATTGAGGTCCAAACACTTCTTGGAGGTGATTTGAACGATGTTATTTAAGTTATCTATAAAAAATATGAAAAAAAGTTTTAAAGATTATGGCATATATTTTTTAACATTAGTATTAGGTGTAGCAATTTTCTATATGTTCAACTCTTTGGATAGTCAGCAAGCAATGTTACAAGTTTCTGAATCAACCAGAAAATTGATAACATTGATGATAGGGATATTAAATATTATATCTGTATTTATAGCAATAATATTAGGGTTATTAATTGTATATGCAAATAACTTCTTAATTAATAGAAGAAAAAGAGAATTTGGTATTTATATGACATTAGGAATGGGAAAAAGGCAAATATCAAAAATAATTTTATTAGAAACTTTGTTTATAGGAATATTGTCTTTGGTTGTAGGTATTTTTATAGGAATTTTTGCTTCTCAATTTATGTCAGTATTAGTTGCTAAATTATTCGAAGCAGATATGAATGAGTTTACATTTGTATTTTCAAGTGGAGCTTGTATTAAAACTTGTATATATTTTGCGGTAATGTTTATTGCAGTTATGTTATTTAATACAATTACAATATCAAGATATAAATTAATTAATTTATTAACAGCAAATAGAAAAAATGAAAAAGTTAAAATGAAAAATCCTATTATTTCTGTAATAGTATTCCTTGTTTCTTGTGTGATATTAGGATATGCTTATTGGAAAGTAACGGGTGGAATAAATGAGTTAGATACAATAGATAAGGTAATTGGTCCAATTTTAATGGGAACAATAGGTACAATAGGAATATTTTGGTCTTTATCAGGATTTATATTAAGAGTAATACAGTCAAGAAAAAGCATATATTTAAAAGGTACAAATATGTTTGTACTAAGACAACTTAATAATAAGGTAAATACAACAGTTGTTAGTATGAGCGTTATTTGCCTAATGTTATTTATGACAATAAGTATTTTGTCTAGTAGTATTTCAGTACAGACTTCAATGGATGCAGAACTTGAAGAAATGACACCAGTAGATTTAAATTTAATGAAAGAAGTAAATTTACCAGAAAGTTATACAAATCCACGTACAGGAACAATTACTTATTATACAAATGCACAAAGAGAAGATTCAAGAAAAACAATTGTAAATACACTTGAAGAAAATGGATTTGATATGAACCTATTGAAAGATGTAAATGAAATTACAATATATACTATACCTGGATGGACTTGGCAAAAGAGTTTGGGTAATTATTATGAAACAGCAAAAGAGGAATTTCCAATGCTGGCATATGAAACGTCAGAACCACTTGTAAAAGTATCTGATTATAATAAAATAGCATCACTATATGGTCAAGAACAATATAGCTTAGAAGATGATGAATATATTGTACTTTGCGATTTTGATAGTATGGTGGATTTAAGAAATGAAGCATTGAAAAATAACAATATGATGGAAATTAACGGAAAAAACTATCACGCAAAATATAAAGAATGTAAGAGTGGATTTTTAAGTATTTCCACAAGTCATACAAATACAGGAATTATATTGCTTCCAGATAGTATTGATTTAAAAGATGAATGGAAAGAACAAGAATTATTAGTAGCTAATTATAATGCAAATACAGAAGAGGAGAAATTAAATATAGATAAAATATTTACTGATGAAGATAATAGTGAATTATTTAAAGAATTATCTAAAAATAATATTACCTTAGATGGAATGACAAAAATAGTTATAATAGAATCTAGTAAAGGTGTTGCGACAATTGTAATATTTATAGCAATTTATTTAGGTATAATATTCTTAATTGCAAGTTCGGCAATACTTGCATTAAAACAATTAACTGAAAGTTCTGATAATAAACAAAGATATACTATATTAAGAAAAATAGGCTGTGATGAGAAAATGATAAATCAAGCTTTATTTAGGCAGATAGCAATATTTTTCATGTTACCACTAATACTTGCGATTATACATTCTATATTTGGAATTAAATTTGCATTAACAGTATTATCTGTACTTTCAAAACCAGAAGAATTACTACCATCAATTATAGTTACAGCAATACTTATTGGAGTAATTTATGGATTGTATTTCTTAGCAACATATTTAGGAAGTAAAAATATTATCAAAGAGGAGGAATAACAAGTTGAAAAAGCATAATATCTATGTTAAACTACTATATATGGATAAATATGTAAAGGAGTGATACAAATGTTAGAATTGGAAGAAAATTCAAGAGTAATTCAAGAATTGTTGAAAAAATTAAAAGAGTTAGGTGAATCTCTTTGACATAGCTAAAAAAGAAATAGAATTAAAAGAATTAGAGAAAAAGACATTAGAAGAGGATTTTTGGAGCGATAGTTCTAATTCAACTAAGGTATTAAGTCAAATTAAGAAATTAAAAGGAAAATGTACAGAATATAGAAATATAGAAAATGAATTAAACAATTTAGAAGAATTGACAGAACTAGTAAATTTAGAACCAGATGAAGAGGTAGCAAAAGATATAATAAAAAATACTAAAAAAATGCAAAAGCAATTAGAAAAATTAGAAATTTCTACTTTATTATCAGGAAAATATGATAGTAATAATGCAATTGTAACAATTCATCCAGGAGCAGGAGGTACAGAATCACAAGACTGGGCAGAAATGCTATATAGAATGTATACTAGATGGGCAACAAAAAATGATTATGAAGTTAGAGAATTAGATTATCTTGAAGGAGAAGAGGCAGGCATAAAAAGTGTTACATTTGAAGTCATAGGAGAAAATGCATATGGGTATATGAAATCAGAAATGGGAGTACATAGATTAGTAAGAATTTCACCATTTGATAGTGGGGGAAGAAGACATACATCATTTGCTTCTGTTGAAGTTTTACCTGAAATAACAGAAGATATTGAAATAGAAATAAACCCAGACGATTTAAGAATAGACACATATAGAGCATCAGGAGCAGGAGGTCAACATATTAATAAAACTTCATCAGCTGTAAGAATAACACATATTCCAACAAATATAGTTGTAGCATGTCAATCAGAACGTTCACAAATACAAAATAGAGAAACAGCAATGAAAATGTTAAAATCTAAATTATTTGATTTAAAAGAAAAAGAACAAAAAGAAAGAATAGAAGATTTAAAAGGTGTACAACAAGATATAGCATGGGGAAGTCAAATACGTTCATATGTATTTTGCCCTTATACTATGGTAAAAGACCATAGAACTAATTATGAAGTAGGAAATGTGGAAGCAGTAATGGATGGAGATTTAGATGGATTTATGGAAAGTTATTTAAAGTCTAATCTATAAATCAGTTGACAATAAAATAGAGTTCGAATATAATATTATAGAGCATAATTTAATTAAGTTTTGCTCTATATATTAATTATAAAGAAGGTGCCTAAGATGAATGACACAATAGTATTAAAATTTGGAGGAAGTTCAGTAGCAGATAACGAAAAACTACATGTAGTAGCAGACAAAATTACTAATTTATACGACAAAAATAATAATATAGTCGTAATACTTTCAGCACAAGGAAAAATGACAGACAAATTAATAAAAGAAGCAAATGAATTATCAGAAAATGTTGAAACAAGAGAAATGGATGCATTGGTAAGCTGTGGAGAACAAATGTCAGCAGCTAAATTAAGTATTTTGCTAAATAGCATGGGGTATAAATCTATATCACTAACAGGATGGCAAGCAGGAATTTATACTAATAATACAAATCAAAATGCTATAATTGAAAATATTGATACAGACAGAATACTTAAAGAACTAGAACAAAAGAAAATAGTTATAATAACAGGGTTTCAAGGAATAAATGAAAATATGGACATAACTACATTTGGTAGAGGCGGTTCAGATACAACAGCAGTTGCCGTGGCAGCAGCTTTAAATGCAAAGAATTGTTATATCTTTTCAGATGTAGATGGAGTGTACACAACAGACCCAAATAAATTACCAGAAGCTAAAAAAATACCTGCATTATCATATGATGAAATGCTATCAATTTCTAGCGAGGGTGCAAAAGTATTGCATAATAGATGTATAGAAATAGGTGAAAAATTTAAAATTCCTATAATAACAAAATCTACATTTAATAATAAAGCTGGAACTGTAATTTCAGATATAATAGAAGAAAATACTATAAAAAGTGTAGTTAAAAAAGAAATATCAAGAATTTCATTAGTTGGAAATGGAATTATAAGAAATACAGAAGTTATGAAACAAATACTTGATATTGTTGAAAAAAATAAATTAGATATGTTAGAGTTTAATGTTACTGAAAGCAAAATATCAATTGATTTTAAAAATGTGGTTGATGATAAAGTTTTAGATGAAATTCATAATTTAATATAATTATTTTTATTTGAAAAGTAGGAAGCAAAGCTTCCTACTTTTTGTAACTATAAAATTATAGTTGCTAATTTAGCCAAATCACTTCTTACAGATTCGCTTTCTGTTAAAGTAACTTGCCAAGCTAAATCGTTGCCTTTCATTTTCTCAGAGATATAAACTAATCCATTATAATTTTCATTTAAATGAGGATTATCTATCTGAGATGGGTCACCTAAAAATACAAATTTAGAGCCTTTTCCAGCACGTGATACTATGCTTTTTATATCATGAGGATCTATGTTTTGTGTTTCGTCAATTATAAAAATTGTATCCACAATAGTTCTTCCTCTTAAAAAGCCGATAGGCTGAATTTGTATAATTCCTTTTGAAAATAGAGCATTAACCTTGTTCTCCGCAGTTTTTGATGAGTTTTTCTCTTTGCCTGATGAATCTTTCTTTGATGAAAGTAATATGCGAAGGTTGTCTCTTATACCTCCTAAATGCGGATTGTATTTTTCTTCAATATCTCCTGGTAGAAATCCTAAGTTTTCTTGACCAACTGTTTCTGTTGGTGAAGTGATTAGAATTTGATTGTATTCTGAATGTTGCTCCAATGTTTTTTCAAGAGCTACTGCTAGTGTCTGAAATGTTTTACCAGTTCCAGCACAGCCCTTTATTATAACAAGAGGAGCTTTATCACTTTTTTCCAATAATGCTTCGATAGTCATTTTTTGACCAACATTCTTTGGTACTTGTGAATATGGGAAATAATTCTCATAATTTAATTTAACAATCCTATTTTGAGAAGCATCATATCTAGCAAGTGCAGAATCATTTCCATCAATAGCTTTAATCTCTAAGAACAGATTAGGATGCCATTTATATTTTTCATAATCTATAATACAATTTTTTTCAAAAAAACTTTTATTATAGAAAGTAATAATATCTACAGTTCTTGCATAGCATTTTATTCTACCTGTATATTGTTCCTTTAAGGAAGGGAAAATATCTTCCTTAAAATTTTCACATTGTATGTCTAGGTATTGAGCATTTAATCTCAATGCATTGTTTTTAGTTACCAAAATTATAGGAACATCTGTGCCTTCTTCCTTTAATCCTAATGCTATCTGCAAACAATGCTTATCAACTGGTTTCATATCCAAAAATATTTTGTTTTTTGGTATTCTAAAATCTGTGTATCTAGTTTCTAATCTTAAAATAGAACCATTTGACTGGACAACACCTTTCCGCGAAGTCAATTTTTTGAAATCCAACTTATCTGTTAAGTATGTCAATATTTTTCGTGCAATTCGCCCTCTTTCGTTATAGTTTTCTGCCTCTTTTGAAAGGTCATTGATAACTCGGAAAGGAACAACTATTTCGTTGTCATTTCCAAACCGTTCTGTACTGTTTTCACTTGACAGTAATGAAGAAGTAGATAAGATAAAAATTTTTTTTGCCATGTTGTGCCAACTCCTTTATAATTTTATAGTTATACTAATGTATTTTCTCATATAAGTATGAGATTAATAATTAATATATGCATATATTATAATATATTTATTTACATAAATCAATTATTATTTTCAAATAAAAGTTAACAATAAAATAGAGTTCGAATTTAATATTATAGAATATAATAAAAAATATTTATACTAAAAATGATAAAATACTTTACATTATGTAGATTTGTGATAAAATAGAAGTATACAATATAAATTATAGTATAAGGAGGAATACTATATGAAGAATAAGGATTACCGGAAATCAAAATTAAAACATCAGTTAATCCAAAAGAAATTGAATGGACAAAAAGTACTATATTGGAGAATATCTTCATATCAACAATTACAAGATATTCAAGAGATTGGAGGAATTGTAGAACCATACCTTTATGAAATAAAAACAAGAAAATTTTATAATGTAAATAAACTTCCTTGCACATTACTAAAAGACTTACACTATTTAAACAAGAGGGGAAAAATTTATGAGGTAAGAAGGTTAAGAGAAAATGAAAAGCGTACTCTTGACGAATTTGGAATTCGGTATAGGCCAATAAAATTTAAAGTATTTCTCGACAGAATAGGATAATCTGTCAAATAAAAGTAGTTAGTTTGGGAATTTTCTAAACTAACTACTTTTTATTTGACAATGTAGTCATATTTTGCTACCATATAACATATATTTATATTAAGTAATCTCAAATAACAAAAGGAGGGCAATTATGAGTTATTTAGCAGTAGGAGATTTAGTAGGAGAAGGTTACTATCAAAATGGAAAAGCTATTCGCTTTGATGGAGGTGCATCTCGGTTTAATGTGATTGCTAATTTATCAGCACAGGGAGAAAAAACAAAAGTAATATCTGCTTGTGGCACAGATTTAGCAGGAGATATTGCATTAAATGGTTTAAAAAAGGTTGGTGTAGACACAACAGATGTGATTCGGGAAGGAAGTACTCGAATGTACCATATAATTGCAATAGGTGATAGACATGAATGTAAAAAGAAATGTCCATTTTGTGGTGAAAGCACCTGGCATGATACACCAAAAGCAGGTTTCGATTACTGTATAAGTAGGATGAACTCAAAAGATATTTTAATTTTAGATGGGTTAAAGAACGAAAATATTCCATTTATAACAGCTACTTTGAATGAAAAAGTATTAGATATAGGTAGAATAAAGCGTTTAGAACCTTTACCAAATGATATTCTTTTATTCATTTTAAAAAACAAGATTGAAATTCTGCAATTAAATGAAACAGTTGCGAATTACCTTTTAATGAGATTTGGTTTTAGCAGTTTCCTAGATTTATTCTTATTATTTCAACCTAAATTAATGGTTGTAACCAAAGGAAAAAAAGGAGCAGACTTTATCTATGGAGAACAAATATATGAAGAAAAATTACCACAAAGCAAGGTAGCAACAGAAATTGATGATACAGGAGCAGGCGATGCCTTTTTCTCAGTTGTTATTCGAGAATATTACAACAGTAGCAAAAAGCTTAGTAAAACTTTTGTGAACTCTTGCTTTAAAAAAGCAACGGAATTAACAACACAAGTTGTATCACATGTTGGAGCAAGAGGACATCTTTATGATGGCTATTGTGAAGAAAATATGACATGTATATGTCATAAGCTTTAAAAAACGGAGAAAGAATTTACTAATAAATGTACTAAAAACATAATTAGTAAATTCTTTTTCTTTGTTTTATAGAAAGGAGTACATATGAATAATAGTGAACAATTAGAGAAAATTGAGCAAATTAAAGAATTTTTAAAGCAAAAAGATATTAAAAATATTTATTTGGTATTTACAGATACAAATGGAAAAATACTGTATAAAAGTGTTGGAGTAGAAGAATTAATAAGAAATACTCATGTTTCATGGTTTGACGGAATTAGTATAAATGGAAATTTGATAGAAGATTTTAAAACTTCTAAAAAAAGTGAGTGGCTAGTAATATTACCAGATGCTGATGCTTTTTATTATTTGCCATTTATAAATGAGAAAGAACAAAGTTCATGTATGATTATATGTGATTATAAGGCTTTTCCTTATGATACAAGAAAACTATTAAAAGATGTGGTAGAAAAATATTTAGAAATGGGAATAACTCCTATAATTGGTCCAGAATATATTTATTCATTAGATGAAAAAGATAAACAAGATTTCTATTGCTCATTACCAGTATATAATTATAATAAATTTAACAATAAATTGGTAAATAATTTATTAGATGCAAATATTGCTATTGAATATTATATGCCATTTGGAAATAAGCATAATAGAATTGATTTAGTACCAGATGTTGCTAATATAAGTGCTGATAAATTACTTGTATGTAGATGGTTTTCAGAAAATTTAGCATATTTAGAAAATACAAGCATATTATTAAGTAGTCCAGGAAATGAAACAATTTCATCTTGTCCATCACATTTTAGCTTATGGAAAGGTAATAGAGAAAAAAATCTTTTCTTTGATGGAGAGGAAGAAAACGAATTAAGTATGTTAGGAAATAAATTTATTAATGGAGTTTTATATTTTAATAAATTTATAAAAGCTGTAATTAAATCTTGTACAAAACAAGAAGTAAAAAATTATATGGTTAAATATTCTACAAATAGAGATAATTCATTAATACAAGTTCCATTATATTTCAATGAAAAGCAAAAGAAAGATAGAATAGGGTGGAGTAAGAGATGTATATTTAATGGTATTAATGCAGATTGTAATTATCATTTAGTATATGCAACAATTTTGTATGCAGGATTTATTGGGATTAATAATAATAAATTTTTTGAGATTGAAAAAAGAATTGATGATTACACAAACACAGAATTAATTGAAGAAGTAGAAAATAATGAATATTTTAAAGAAGTCTTTAATACAGAGCTTATCAAGAAAATAGTAGAAAAATTAAAAAATTAATATTGTTATTAAAAATATTTAATATGGTTATAGCTTTTCCGCAAAACTAAATAATATGCAAAGGATGATTTTTTATGAATACTGAATTTTGTTTATTTCAAGTAGACGCTAAAAGAGTAATTTGGGAAGTTACTAAATATTGTAACTACAAATGCAAGCATTGTTGTGCATCTGCAAGTAAAGTAGACACAAAAGATGAGATAGGAACTCGGAAGGTTTTTTACAATTTTAGATGAACTTAAAGAATTTGGTGTAAAAGAAATATACTTTTCAGGAGGTGAACCATTTTCAAGACCAGATATCATAGATATATTAAAAAAGGCAAAAGAAAATGGTATTACTTGCAACATATCTACAAATGGTTCTTATTTAACTGAAAAAATTGCAAAAGAACTAGAAATGCTAAATTTAAAAAAGGTACATATTAGCTTAGATAGTAGCATTGAAAAAGACTTTAATGAATTTAGAGGTGGAAACTATTTTACACCTACTATTAATGCTATTAAATTGCTAAAAAGCCATAATATTTATGTAAGGGTTGGCACTGTGATTTGGAAGAAAAATATAGATATACTAGAAGATATGATTAAATACCTAATTTCTCTTAATGTAGATGAAGTAGTTTTTAATTGGCTTATAAAAGTTGGTAGATTAGTTGAAAATGATGATGTATGTGTTGATTTAAAATATTTTGATGATACAGTAGAAAAAATAAGAAAGTTTGAAAATATTTATAAAGATTATATTAAAATATCAATGCATAGAAAAGAAAAATTTTGTGCAACATCAGAAGTGTGTCCAGGTGGAGAAAGATTTTTCTATATTTCACCAGAAGGTTTTGTTTCTCCTTGTTCATGGATTAAGAAAATGGATAGTAGTTTTACAAGTAGAAAATCTTTAATAAATACACCTTTTTCAGAAATAATAAAAGAAGATGGAATACAAAGATTTAATAAAATGAAATATGAGAGAAATGAATTATATAAAACAGGATGTCCTGCTATCTGTAAAGAAAGAAATAACACATATTATTCAAAAGACCCTTTATTAGATGTAAAGGTAGAGGAAAAGGAGGTATGTTGCAAATGAAAATATTAAATTCATGTCCATTTAATTTATCAGATAATAAAACTAGGATATTATGGGAGATAACACCTAGATGTAATATGAGTTGTAAACATTGCTTATTTTTTCAAAATAACCAAAATGGCTTTATGCAAGAAATGAAACTAGATGATGTTTATAAAATAATAGATAATATTTCAAAAGATAAAAATGTTACTGCTATATGGTTATCTGGTGGAGAACCGCTTTTACGAAAAGATATTGTACAAATTTGTGAATATATTAGCAATAAAAATATAGTTCCTTCATTAAGTACAAATGGTGTTTTATTAAATGAAGAATTAATAGAATCACTATATAATGCAGGTGTAAGATATATACATTTAAGTTTAGACGGAGCAAAAGCATCTACTCATGATAAATTAAGAGGAGTTAAAGGAGCATATAGCAAATTAATGGATGTAATGGAACTATTAAAAAAATCTCCTATTAGAAGTGGTGCAAGTTTCATGGTTACAGAAGAAAGTATTGATGAAATAGAAGATGTTATAAAAATAGCAGATGAAAAAGGACTTAATGTATTAAGTTTCTACTTAGTAGCAGAGTTGGGGAGAGGAGCAGAAAACTATAAAACAGATAAATCAAATTTAGCTGAAAGATTAGCTAATAAAATTGAAAAAATAGAAAAATTAAGAATGGATAATTCAAAACTAAAAATAGAATTATTCAGAGCAGATAAACCTTCAAATTGTGAAGAAAATGTATTACAAAAATGTAAAGGTTCTAATTTTTTAAATATTACATATGATGGGAAATTAGGTGCATGTCCTTGGTTTATGAAATCAGAAGAGGGATTTGATGTAGGTTCTATATTAGAAAATGATTTTATCGAGTTAGAAGAAAAATGTAAAAATATAATGAAAGAGAAAATAGAGGAAAGACAAAATAATATAGAATATTGCAAAAAATGTCCAAATGAAGCTCTTTGTGGAAAAGGATGTATAGCATTGCAAAACTTAAACAAAGGTTCATATTATAAGCTAGATCCAATATGTCCAAATATAAAAAGAACTGTGGGGGCGAACAATAAGGATACAGCTCTTTTAAAAGAAGCGTAGAATAAGTTGACTATACAAACTAAAAAATATCTTTTTGAAAAAATTAATAAAAGACACTATAATTCGCCCCTAGTGTCTTTTTTGGGGAATTATAGATTTAATATATATTCTACTCATTCTTCAAAACTCAAACTAGCATTTAACAATGATATTAAACCAAATAAAAACTTTCCAATTGTAGATATTAATATATATTTAATAGAAAAAGGTATCTTGTATAAAAATATTATAGAATATTGCACGACATCTTATGACAAATTTTCTCCATATTTTATAGAAGACTTTTATAAAGAATTAAATAAAGCACTTGAAAAAAATTATTCTTTAAAAACACATGTGAATAGATATTATATTAAAAACTCTAATATTTTTGCATGTTTCCCATATAGTAGTGACAATTTTTATATACATTTTTCATACAATGATAATAATATATATTTATTAGGCAATGAAAATAACTTAAATAGAATAATATTAGATTTTTTAACAGTATCTTCTGAATATTTACCATTTCATTCATCAGCTTGCCGGAAAAAATAATACAGCTTTATGTTTTTTTAGTGATAGTGGTTGCGGAAAAACTTCAATTATGATAAAATTATTGGCAACCCATTTTTCTTTTATAACAGATGACAGTCTATTTGTTTCACATGATAAAATAAAACGAATATATAATATGATGAATGTAAAAAAGGATTATCCAAACAATTTAGTAATATCAAAAAAAGTAAACAAACAAAAAAATAAAGAAAAAATACCAATAAATCTAGGAGAATTAACTAAAAAAATAGGATTTGAACTTGGAAATGAATATTCGAATAAAAAATTTATTTATCTATCTAAAAATATTGATGATTTAGCTATATTAAAAAAAGGCGGTAAAAATATTTTAGCAAAATTAAAAGAACCTTTTCCAGCAATCTCTACACATAGTTTATGGTGTTTACATTATTTATCTAATAATAAAAACTATATAAAAGATTTAGTTCAAAAATCTATTAATTATTGGTCTAATGAATTAAATAATATAGATTATATCTATACAAATGATATATGGAAAAAAGGAAGTGATACAATTGAAAAAATTATTAATATCTGATTATGATAACACATTATTTACAGACGAAAAAACTCTGTTAGCTAATGTAGAAGAGATAAAAAAATTTAGAGCTTATGGTAATTTATTTGCAATATCAACAAGTAGGGGATATAGCTCTATAATTAATGAAATAAAGAAATTTAATATACCATATGATTACATAAGTGTGAACAATGGAGCAGGTATTTTTGATAATACTGGTAAAAAAATTTTTTATAATTATATGAAAGACGAAAAAGTAAAAGAAATAGAAAATATATTAAATGATTTTAAAAATGTTTCTATTACAAGATATTATATAGATAATATAAAAACACAAGAAAAGGGAGAACAAATAGACATAAACAATGTAAAAGAAGTTGTTAGTTATAAAATAAAAGGAGAAATAGAAGATTTAACAAAAATAAAAGAGTTGGTAGAAAAAAAGCTTCCTGAATATATAGTAAGCATAAAAGATAATATAAAATTATTTATAAATAATAATGAAAACAATAAAGAAAAAGCAACAAAAGATATAATAAATACTATAAATGAAAATCTAAAAATATATACAGTTGGAGATGATGATGTAGATTATGATATGTTAAAAAAATATAATGGATATAGAATGCAAAATTCTTCTAAATTACTTTTAGAAAATATAGATAATGTAACTACATCGATTTCGGATTTAATCTCAAAATTATTAATTTTAGAGAATAATGAGTTCTAAAATGTACAACCTTTGAATATATATAATTTAGATACATAATTGTATATTATGAGGAGGTAGAAAAGATGACAATTGATGAAAGAAAAACTATAAATACTGCTGTAATTCAAAATTTGATATTAGAAAATAGAGGAAAATTAAGCATATCAGGAGTTTTAGATGTTTTAAGTTTTGATGATCAAGTTGTTATGGTAGAAACAGAATTAGGACTTTTAACGGTAAAAGGTGAAAATTTAAGAATAAACAAATTAAGTATAGATACATCAGAAGTAATTATTGAAGGTAATATCTCATCATTATCATATAGTGACAAAGAAACTGGTCAAAATAAAACAAGTTTTATAAGTAAGCTCTTCAAATAATTAATTTAATAATTCTGTTAGGCAACTTTTACTTATTTGCATAGATAATTTTTGAACTGTCTAATAATTATCTATGCAAATAAATTTTGCAGAAAGGATATTTATATGGTAGTAAATCAAACATTGCTATTTTTGATTTTCATGCTTGATGGAATAATTATAGGACTTATATTTGACATTTTTAGAATATCCAGAAGAACAATAAAAACATCAGATTTTATAACAATTATAGAAGATTTTTTATTTTGGATTTTAACAGCAATTATTTTACTATATTCTATATTTACATTTAACAATGGGGAAATTAGATGGTTTATGTTTATGGCAACCATTTTGGGATTTTTATTATATATAATGACAGTAAGTTCATATATAATAAAAATAAATGTAACAATTATCAATTTTATAAAGAAAATAATTAAAAAAATATTTAATATAATATGTATTCCTTTTAAAATATTATTTAAATTCATAAAAAAGCTCTGTTTTAATCCAATATTATTTATAATTGTAAATATAAAAAAGAAGAATAAAATATTATTCCAAAAAGTACATAAATTATTTAATAAAAAAAGAACTAATAAAGTGCAAAAAGTAGCAAAATTAAATTGAGAGCAAATACAAAAAAATTCTACATATTTTAACATTTTATAATAATAAATATTAATAAAATTTATAAAAAAAGAAGGATTTTTATAAAATATGTAGAATAATTAATTATAGTGTTAAAAATAAGCATATTTGTATAATATAAGGAGATTTTTACTTATGAAAAAAAGCAAAAAAATTATTAGAAATATAATTATAGCAATTATTTTTATATATGTAGTTTTTATATTTGTTAATCAACAAAAAACTTTAAATGAATATACTAAAAGTACAGAAGAATTATCTCAACAAATAGAAGATGAAAAACAAAACAAAGAAGAATTATCAAAAAAGAAGGATGATGTAAATTCTAATGAATTCATAGAAGAAATGGCAAGAGAAAAATTAGATATGTATTATCCAACTGAAAAAGTATATGTAGATCAAGGAAAATAATGCTAATAATGGAATTATTTTCTTTTTTTTTTCATATTTCACTTCCTTTTTTTTACAATATATGTTATAATATTTAATATCGATATACTTTTTAAAAATATTTTGTTTTAACAATAATTATTATATTATATTATAAATATTTCAAATTTTATATTTTTCGTTACCTTTTCCAAATTAAAATAATATAAAAAATAAACCAAATAAAATAAATTAGTAAAGGAGGATTTTACGTTGGAAAAATTAGAAGAATTAACATTGCCAGAATTAAAAAAATTGGCAAAAGAACACAATATAAAAAATATTTCAAAATTAAAAAAAGAAGACTTAATAGAAGTATTAAGCCAAATATTAAATTTAAATGAATCATCAGAAGAACAAGAAAATGATGAGGAAGAAAGCAAAGAAGAGCCAAGAGAAGAAATAGAAAGACAATATGATGAAAATGGTAACAGAATAATTGATTATAAATTAACAAATGAAGGAGACGAAATAGTAGAAGGAATATTAGACATATTACCAGATGGATATGGCTTTTTAAGAGGAGATAATTACTTATCAAGTGACAAAGATGTATATGTATCAATGGTACAAATAAGAAGATTTAGACTAGATACAGGAGATATAATAAAAGGTATATCAAGGTATAGAGAAGGAGAAAAATTCCCATCTTTAATATTTGTAGGAGCTGTAAATGGAGAACATCCAGAAAAAGCAATGAAAAGAAAAAGATTTGACGAATTAACACCAATATATCCTACTGAAAGATTAAAATTAGAAACAACATCAAATGATTATGCAACAAGAATTATAGATTTAATGTGCCCAATAGGAAAAGGTCAAAGAGGAATGATTGTAGCCCCACCAAAAGTAGGAAAAACAACATTACTTAAAAAAGTAGCTAACAGTATAAGCCAAAACAATCCAGAAGTTGAACTAATTGTTCTATTAATAGACGAAAGACCAGAAGAAGTAACAGACATGAAAAGGTCAATAAAAGGACAAGTAATACATTCTACATTTGATGAATTACCAGACCACCATGTAAAAGTAGCAGAAATGGTATTAGCACGTGCAAAAAGATTAATAGAACAAGGAAAAGATGTTGTAATATTATTAGATAGTATTACAAGATTAACAAGAGCATATAACCTTGTAATCCCATCATCAGGAAGAACACTATCAGGAGGTATTGACCCAGCAGCATTACATAAACCTAAAAAATTCTTTGGAGCAGCAAGAAATATTGAATTTGGAGGAAGTTTAACAATATTAGCAACAGCATTAATAGACACAGGAAGCAGAATGGACGATGTTATTTTTGAAGAATTTAAAGGTACAGGTAACATGGAAGTACACCTAGATAGAAAACTATCTGAAAAACGTATTTTCCCTGCAATAGATATTAATAAATCTGGAACAAGAAGAGAAGATTTACTATTAACACCAAAAGAAAAAGAAACAGTATTTGCATTAAGAAAAGCTATGAACAGCATGTCTGTTGCAGAAGTTACAGAACATGTTATAAGTGAAATGACTAAAACAAAGAATAATGCAGAATTTATTGATAGAATTGATTCTTATGTACAAAAATTTAAATAGAATTATAGAAAAATAAAGAAAATTACTTTATACAAAAATAGTATAGAGTAATTTTCTTTTTTGTGTTATAATTATTTCGAAAGATTACAATTTGAAGATTTATTATTTGAATTTATAATAGTAAAAATCTACTTTATTACATTGTATTCTACATATAAATTTAATAGATTAGGAGAATTAAAAAATGAGAAATAGGGGAAGAGAAAAAATAATAAATATAATATTCATTGTCTATATGTTGATAAGATTTATAATGAAATTATCTTCACAATCAGGAAATTTTACTAATAACTTAATTGTTAATATTTTAGTAGTCGCTATTGCTTTAATCGTTACAATTATAGAAAACTTTTATATAATACTGATTTTTATTGTAATAAAAATTATGAGAAAAAGAGAATATAAAAATCAATTATCTAAAATAGATTACAAAAATGAAGGCGAATATTACAGGGATATATTAAAAGGATATTCACCTTTTCTACTAAGTTATATAGATAATTTTATTTTCGAAGGAAAAAGAGATATTATTGCAACAATACTAAATTTGCAATTAAAACAAGTAATAAAGATTGAAAATAATACCATTATAAAATTAAAAGAAGACAATAATTTAGAAGAAAGTGAGCAATATATTTTAGATAATGTGTCAAATGGAAAGATTAAAATTGCTGATACAAGAGAACTAGAACAAAAAATTGTAAAAGATGCTCAAAATAAAGAATTAATAGAAATTAAAGAATCAGCAAAAGGAAAAAATGATAAGCCATTAAAAAATAAATTGATAATAGCTTTTATAATTAGTATATTTATATTTATGATATTATCTGCAATAGCGACATCAATAAATAGTGATTTATTAACTACTATCGTTCTTATTTTTGGCCTTATATTTTGCAACCCAATCTGCTATATAATTTTATTTATTATTAAATATTATTTAAACAAAGCTAAAATAAAAAGAACAAATAAAGGTGAAGAAATAAATACAAAATTAGAAGGCTTAAAAAATTATATTCAAGAATACAGTAACCTAAAAGAAAAAAATGCGAATGACATATTATTGTGGGAAGAATATTTAATATATTCAGTTATATTTAATATAAATGATAATGTTATTAAGGAAATGGATGCATTGTTTGATTAATAAATTGTAATATATGAGGAGTTTTTACCAATGGATAATAATATGCTAGTTTAATAATGACAAGCTTATTTAAATATGGTGCACTTATATGGGGAATTTTACTAATTCTAATGGTTTGGTTAGAGTATTTGTTAATAAATTTGTTTATAAAAATATATAATAAATTTAATTCTTTAAAAAGATTATTTTTATGCTTATTAACATTAGTTGCAATAGTAATAATATTAATTTTATTTGTAAAAATAATATTACTAATTATTACAATATTAATGTAAAATTAGTGATTACAAAAATAATGTAAAGTAAAGGAGTTATATATGGATAAGTTAGTAAAATGGGCAATGGAAATACAAAGTTTAGCACAAGCAGGATTAGCATATACGAACAATAGTTCTTTTGCGATAAAGATTGTAATACTATAAAAAATAAATATGTTAAGAACTAAATTTTATATAAAGGATGTGTTCTTATGAAAGAAAAAAAGAATGAAATTATTTTATTTGAAAACCAAGGAGTAAAATTGGAAGTAAACTTAAAAGATGAAACAGTTTGGCTTAATCTAGAACAAATGGCTAAACTCTTTGACAGAGACAAATCAGTTATATCTAGACATATTAATAATATATATAAGGAATCTGAATTGGAAAGAGATTCAACTGTTGCAAATTTTGCAACAGTTCAAAATGAAAATAGTAGATTAGTTAAAAGAAACATCGATTATTATAATTTAGATGTAATTATATCAGTAGGATATAGAGTGAAATCAAAAAATGGTATTATATTTAGAAAATGGGCTACTAAAATCTTAAAAGATTTTATGTTAAAAGGTTATGCTGTAAATCAAAAAAGATTGGAGTATTTAGAAAAAACAATAAAATTAATAGATATAGCGAATCGAATTGACGAAAGATTAGAAGGAAATGATGCAAAAGAAGGTGAAGAGATGATTTCAAACATTTTCTTAAAGAGTTGGAATGGATACCCAGCAGAGCCAAAAGACATGGGATACCCAATGGTTGTAATAGGTAGTGATATTTGTTCTTATATGTAAGGACAATTAATTTATATAGATTATGGTTTAACATCTTCTTGGACAAGTGGAGCATTGTTACAAGCAAATAATAAGTCAATTGAAGAACTTTCAGCAGATGCAAGTAAATAGGAGTTAACATAGAGAGTAGTTAATGTACTGAACCCAAAAAATTGGACATTTTTTGATTAGGTACTAGGCAACTTGGGAATGAACTCTGTATTGTAC
>CALXFD010000008.1 GCA_944387495.1 uncultured Clostridia bacterium
GAAAATCAAAAATATAGAACGAGAATATGACAACACTTTTTGGAAAAAAGTTGTTGCATTGGCAATGAAAATTTTGCTTTTTTAATCATAATTTGAAAAAACCACAAATTAGCTTGACAATATGTGGTAAAATAAGGTATAATCGATATGCTTAATTATAGCAGATAATTTCCAACCAAAGGAATTTATATAAAAAATAGACAGTAGGAGGTGCTAAAATGAAAAGAACATACCAACCAAAAAATAGACAAGAAAAAAGAGAACACGGATTTATGAAAAGAATGAAAACAAGAGCAGGAAGAAATGTTTTAAAAGCTAGACGTGCAAAAGGAAGAAAAAAATTAACAGTTTAATAAAACTAGTTTAAAAGCATAGGAAAATAAAATTTTATGGTAAAAATTATTTTCTTTTCGAGATTTGCTCAATTTTACTATTAAAGGCCGCTATGTGCGAGCCTTTTCTAATAGCAAAATCTTTTTTCTTTGTTTCAAGAAAAAAA
This sequence comes from uncultured Clostridia bacterium, assembly GCA_944387495.1. Classification (GTDB taxonomy): domain Bacteria; phylum Bacillota; class Clostridia; order TANB77; family CAG-508; genus CAG-269. The sequence goes on from CALXFD010000008.1 coordinate 500, forward strand.
GGAAGATGAGTAATGAAAAAAACAATAATGTTAAAAAAGAATTATGAATTCAAGCATGTTTTAACAAAAGGAAAATATTATTCTGGAAAAGAGCTAGAAAGTTTTATAATGCCAAGCAAAGAAAAAACATTAAATTATCTAGGAATAGCTATAAGCTCAAAAGCTGGAAAAGCAGTTTATAGAAACCACTTGAAAAGGTTGATTAGAGAAAACTACAAAGTATTAGAAAACAGATTAAAATGTGGGTATAGAATAGTATTTTTAATTAAAAAAAGTTGTGATATAAAAAATATTAATTTTTATGATGTTAAAACAGACATGAATAAAATATTTAAAAAATCTAACATTTTTGAGGAAAATATATGAAAAAAGTTATAATTTATATTATAAATTTTTATCAAAAACATATTTCTTTATGGTTAGAAAGTAAAAATATAAAATGCAAATTTTATCCAACTTGCTCAGAATATACAAAACAAGCTATTGAGAAATATGGAGCAATAAAGGGAAGTTTCTTAGGAGTAAAAAGGATTTTAAGATGTAATCCCTTTTCAAAGGGAGGATATGACCCATTAAAATAGAGCTAGGAGGAAATGTTTAATGTTTCAATTTTTTGCAAATATTTTTGGTTACGTGTTAGAATTATTATATAATATAACAAGTAACTATGGTTTAGCTATTATACTTTTTACAGTAATAGTTAAAATAATATTTTTGCCATTTTCAATCAAGCAACAAAAAACAGTGAAGAAAAGTGCAAAAGTGCAGGAAAAAATGAAAGTAATACAAGTAAAATATAAAAACAATCCGGAAAAAATGAATCAAGAAATAATGAATTTATACAAAACAGAAAAAATGAATCCATTTAGCGGATGTTTAACAGCAATAGTACAAATAATTTTATTATTTTCAATTTTCTATTTAGTAAGATCACCATTAACATATATGGAAAAAATGTCATCAGAGGATATAAATAAATACACAACACAAATCCAGGAAAGTGGTAAATCCGTAAGCGCGGCGTACCCTGAGATAGATATAATAAGAGAATATGAATTCCTAAAAGAAAAAAATCCAGATGATGCAAATATAGAAAAAGCAAACTTGGAAATGAACTTCTTAGGACTTGATTTAAGTAAAGTACCACAACAAAATCTAACAGATTATACAGTATATATAATTCCATTACTATATATATTATCATCATTCATATCAATAAGAATGACAACAGCAATGCAACAAAAAGCTAGCAAAAAGGCAAAAGATGCTGTAATTGATGGAACAACAGGTAAGGAACTAGTACCAGAAGAAAACAATGAAGTTGATGCAGTAATGCAAACAAACAAAATGATGTCATGGATGATGCCAATAATGTCAATTTCTGTTGCATTAGTAGCACCATTAGGATTAGCATTATACTGGTTAACAAGTAATATATTAATGATTATTGAAAGATTAGTATTAGACAAAGTTATTAAATCTGAGGAGGAATAATCAAATGGAAGGAAAAAGTATAATTTCAGAAGGCAGAACAACAAATGAAGCAATAGAAAATGGTTTAAAAGAATTAAAAGTTTCAAAAAGTATGGTAAATATAAAAGTATTAGAAGACCATGAAAAACGTAGTTTTTTTAGTATTTTAACACCAAGAGTTGTAAAAGTAGAATTAACATTAAAAGAAACAGAAAGTCCAAAAAATAAAGAAAAAGTAATAATAGAACTATCTGAAAAAGAACAAGAAATGGCAGAAGAAAATATTAAAAAGTTTATGGAAGATTTTATAAAAAACTTACCAGGAGAAACAAAATACGAAATAATAAAAGATAAAGAATATATAAAGTTAAGTGTTAATAACGAAAAATTAGGCTTTTTAATAGGATATAGGGGAGAAACATTATATGCTTTGCAAAATATTATATCTGTAATAGCAGGAAAAGGAATAGAAAATAAAGTAAGAGTACTTTTAGATATAGACAACTACAAGGAAAAAAGAGAAAAAACACTTGAAGAATTAGCACAAAAAGTTGCAAAAACAGTAATGAGAACTAAAAAACCTATTAAATTAGAACCTATGCAACCATATGAAAGAAAAATAATACACAGTAAATTACAAAAAAATGAAAGAATAGATACTACAAGCGTAGGGGAAGAGCCATATAGAAGAATAGTAATATCATTAAAAAAATAGATAATTTAAGGTCAAAGATTAAATTACAATTAGTGAGTTGTATTTAATCTTTATTTTTTTACCAAAAATATATACAAAAATTGACATAATGTGATATAATAGAAAATGCATAAAAAGAGAAGAAAAATAAGGAGGATTTTATATGAGTACAATAGCTTCAATATCTACGGCTCCTCGGAATTGGAGGAATAGGTATTATTAGAATGAGTGGAGATGATTGTTTTAAGGTATTAGATAAAATATTTGTCCCAAAGAACAAACAAAATATCGATAATATCAAAGGATATACCATGAAATATGGCCATATTGTAGAAAATGAAGAAATAATAGATGAAGTTTTAGTTTCATATTTTAAAGCTCCAAAAAGCTATACTGCTGAAAATATGTGTGAAATCAATTCACATGGAGGAAATATAGTAGTAAAAAAGATATTAGAGTTATGCTTAAAAAATGGAGCAGAGCTTGCAGAACCAGGTGAATTTACCAAAAGAGCATTTTTAAATGGAAGAATCGACTTATTACAGGCAGAATCTGTTGTAGATATAATAAATGCAAAATCAGAAAGAGAAGCTAAAACTGGTGTTAAGCAATTAGAAGGCGGTCTTTCAAACAAGATTGCCCAAATAAAGCAAGAAATTTTAGATGTAATGGTAAATATCGAAGTTGCAATAGATTACCCAGAATACGATGTAGATGAAGTTACAAACAATCAAATTATAGACATGTTAAAAAGTGTAAAAGAAAAGCTAGAAAATTTAGAAAAAACATTTGATAACGGGAAAATTATTAAAGAGGGGATAAAAACGGCAATAATAGGAAGACCAAATGCAGGTAAATCATCACTTTTAAATAGAATTTTAAAAGAAGATAGAGCAATTGTAACAGAATATGAAGGAACAACAAGAGATACGATTGAAGAATTTGTTAATATAAATGGAATTCCTTTAAAACTAATAGATACAGCAGGAATCAGAAATGCAAAAGATGAAGTAGAAAAGATAGGAATAGCAAGAGCAAAAGAGATTGCAAAAGAAGCAGATTTAATAATTGCTATATTTGACAGTAGTAAGAATTTAACAGAAGAAGACCTAGAAATTTTAAATTTAGTAAAAAATAAAAAGGCAATAATTGTTTTAAATAAAACTGATTTAAAATCTGCAATTGACGAAAATAATCAAGAATTTAAAGATTTTAAAGGAAAAATAGTAAAAATATCAGCATTAAATAACACAGGAATAGAAGAAATATATGATGAAATAACAAGATTATTTGATTTGAGTGAAATAAATTTAGACAATGAAGTTGTAATTACAAATGTTAGACAAAAAAATCTAATAAGTAAAGCAATCGAAAGTGTAGATAAAACTAAAAAAACAATTTTCGAAAAAATGCCATTAGACATTGTAGCAATTTATATAAAAGAAATTTTAGAGGATTTAGGTAATATAACAGGAGAATTTGTAACAGAAGATATAATAAATGAAATTTTTGCCAAGTTCTGTTTAGGAAAATGATTTCTAAAACGAATGAAAATAAAAAACAAGCAAACTTTATATAAATACAATGTAATTTTATATTAAAAAACAAAAAATGCCTTATTTTTTATTTTAAAAGCAAAAAACAGGAACACAAAAAAAGAAAAAATTAAACTTTTAGAACATTGCAAAAAAGATGTTTAAAAAATTTACTTTATAGTTAATGTTAATTTATAAAAACAGCAAACCTTACAGCGGAGCGGATTACAGAGGATTGAAACATAATAATTATGACTTATGTATACTGGAAAATTATACAAAAAGTGATACCTAAATAACGGAAAAAGCCTAAAAATAACCGTTATGCTAAAAATGAATTTACTATTCAGTAAAAAAACAAATAATAAATATACAAAACATTACTTTCTGTTTCACAAGGAATTGAAAAAAATATAAAAAGGAGAGAACATAAATGGAATACTTTGCAGGAGAATATGATGTAGCAGTAGTAGGAGCAGGACATGCTGGATGTGAGGCAGCTCTAGCGTCAGCAAGATTAGGGATGAAAACATTAATCTTTTCTATAAGCCTAGAAGCAATAGCCAATATGCCATGTAATCCACATATAGGAGGAAGTTCAAAAGGACATCTAGTAAGAGAGATAGACGCATTAGGTGGAGAAATGGGAAAAAATATAGATAAAACAATGATACAAATAAAGATGTTAAATACTTCAAAAGGACCAGCTGTACACTCTTTAAGAGCACAAGCAGATAGAAAAAAATATCAAGCTGAAATGAAACACACACTTGAAAAACAAGAAAATCTAGAAGTAAAACAAGCAGAAATTGTGGATATTACAGTCGAAAATGGAAGAGTAACGGCAATTAAAACAGACGTAGGAGCTGTATACAAAGTAAAAACTGTAATACTTGCAACAGGTACATATTTGAAGGGAAAAATATTTATAGGAGATTATAGTAAAGAGAGTGGACCAGACGGCGTAGCTGCTGCTAATAAATTATCAGATGTATTAAAAAAATTAGGAATTAATTTAGTTAGATTTAAAACAGGAACACCAGCTAGAATCAATAGAAGAAGCATAGATTTTAGCAAAATGGAGATTCAAAAGGGAGATGAAGGAGTAGAAGCTTTTTCATTTGAAAATGAACCTAAGAAATTTGAACAAGTTGACTGTTATTTAACATATACAAATGAAAAAACACATGAAATAATAAGAAATAATTTGTCTCGTTCACCTTTATTTTCAGGAAAAATAGAAGGAACAGGACCTAGATATTGTCCATCAATAGAAGATAAAGTAGTTAGATTTAGTGATAAACCAAGGCATCAAGCATTTGTCGAGCCAGTAGGGCTAGATACAGAGGAAATGTATATACAAGGAATGAGTTCATCATTACCAGAAGATGTACAAATTGCTCTATATAGAACAATACCAGGTTTAGAACATGCTGAATTTACAAGACCTGCATATGCAATAGAATATGACTGTATAGACCCTTCAAATTTAAAGCTATCCTTAGAGTATAAAGGGATAGAAGGATTGTTTATGGCAGGACAAATAAATGGAACATCAGGATATGAAGAAGCAGCATGTCAAGGATTAATAGCAGGAATAAATGCAGTACAAAAAATAAAAGGAAAAGAACCTTTAATATTAGATAGAACACAAGGATATATAGGTGTTTTAATAGACGATATTGTTACAAAAGGAACAAATGAACCATATAGAATGATGACATCTAGGGCTGAATATAGGCTTTTATTAAGACAAGACAATGCAGATTTAAGATTAACTGAAATAGGACATGAAATAGGTCTAATTTCTGATGAAAGATATAGCAAATTCTTAAAAAAGAAAGAAAATATAGAAAAAGAAATTGAAAGATTAAAGAATTTAGTAGTAAAACCAAATGAAAAAACAAATAAAATTCTTAGAGAGGCTGGTACATCTGAATTATCAAATGGTACAAAAATGGCAGAATTATTAAAAAGACCAGAAATTACATATAAAATTTTAGAAGAAATAGATGAAAATAGACCAAAATTAACAAAACAAGAGCAAGAAGAAGTAGAAATACAATTAAAATATGAAGGTTATATAAAGTTGCAAGAAGAACAAGTAAAAAAATTTAAAAAATTAGAAGAAAAAATATTACCAGAAGATATAGATTATGAAAAAATTAGTGGAATTAGCTTAGAAGGAAGGCAAAAATTAAATGATGTAAAACCACACTCAATAGGCCAAGCTTCAAGGATTTCAGGAGTTTCACCAGCTGATGTTTCTGTACTTTTAATATATTTACAACAATTAAATCAAAAATAAAAATGAGAGGTATGAAATGGAACAAATAGAATTTGAAAAAATAATGAAAGATTATTGTGGAGTTCTAAATATTGAAATTACACAAGAACAATTAGAAAAATTTTATAAATATATGAATTTATTAATTGAATGGAATGAAAAAATCAATTTAACTGCAATTACAGAGCCCAAAGATGTAATTTTAAAACATTTTATAGATTGTTTAACAATTAATAAATATGTAAAAGCTGATGGTAATTTGATAGATGTGGGAACTGGTGCTGGTTTTCCGGGTATTCCGTTAAAAATAATGAATAAAGATTTGAAAGTTGTGCTTGCAGATTCATTAAATAAAAGAATTAATTTTTTAAATGAAGTTATTGATGAGTTGAATTTGGAAAAAATAGAGACTATACATGCAAGGATTGAGGAATTAGGACAAAATAAAAATTATAGAGAAAAATTTGATATAGTAACATCAAGAGCTGTGGCGAACTTAGCAACATTATCAGAGTATATGTTACCATTAAATAGGATTGGTGGTATTTCTATTTGTATGAAAGGTTCTGATGTTGAAGAAGAGTTGAAAGATAGTAGAAATGCGATAAAAGTTTTTGGTGGAAAGATTGGGGAAAAAGTTCAGTTTTGTTTGCCTAAAAGTGATATTGGAAGAAACGTTATTATAGTTGAGAAGGTGAGTAATACGCCTTCTAAGTATCCTAGGAAAGCTGGGATGCCGGCGAAGATGCCAATTAAATAGATTTGATGAAGGGGAATTAGCTTGTGGGGGCTAGTTCTTTTTTTTGAGTGTGTGGCTCGCTCCCATAGTTATATGTATAAAATATTTATTTCGCTCCTCGGCTTCCCTCTCATAGCCTACAAGGGGAGGCTTTCGTCGCGAAATAAATATTTTATACATATAACTATGGGAGCTGATTTAATTACTGCTTTTTTCTTTAAAAGTTTTCTTTAAAATAGAAATAGTTGGTTGGTATTAAGGATAAGTAAATTAGTTAGAATATGCTTAAAACAAGGCTTTTGAAGGATTTGATGAAATTCTTATTTTGGCTAAAAAAATTTGAAAAAATTTTAAATTTGTTATTGACTTTTTATATATATTTATATATGATAGTAATAGGAATAGAACAAACTGATAAGTTAATATTAACTAAAATGCGGAGGCGAAAGATATGGGAAAAGTAATATCAGTAGCAAACCAAAAGGGTGGAGTTGGTAAAACCACTACAACAGTTAATTTAGCAACAATTTTGGCTAAAAAAGGAAAAAAAGTTTTATTAATTGATGCAGACCCACAAGGTAATGCTACAAGTGGTTTAGGAATAGAAAAAGATGTAGAAAATTCAACATATGACATACTAGTAAATGAAACAGAAATGAGAGAAACAATGCAAAAAACAATGATTAAAAACTTATTTGTATGTCCTTCTAATATGAGCTTAGCAGGAGCAGAAGTTGAATTAGTGTCAATGATGTCAAGGGAGCAAAGACTTAAAGAAAAATTGGAAGATATAAAAGAAGCATTTGATTTTGTATTTATAGATTGTCCACCATCTCTTGGGTTAATTACATTAAATGCTTTTACTGCATCAGATAGTGTTTTAATACCTGTACAATGTGAATATTTTGCATTAGAAGGATTAGGTCAATTGTTAAATACTGTAAACCTAGTTAAAAAGCATCTTAATAAAAATATAGAAATAGAAGGTGCATTATTAACGATGTATGATATAAGAACAAATTTATCAAATCAAGTAGTGAAAGAAGTAAAAAAATACTTTGAAAATAAAGTATATAAAACAGTAATACCAAGAAATGTAAGACTTAGTGAAGCTCCTAGTTATGGAATGCCTATTACAGAATATGATCCTAAATCAAAAGGAGCAAAAAGTTATGTGAAATTTGCAAAAGAATTTTTAAAAATAAATGAAGAAGAGAAAAAAGCAAAACATATGATGTAGGAGGTAATAAAAATGGCTAAAATGTCAGGATTAGGAAAAGGATTAGATGCATTATTTGGTTCAGCACCAGAAGAAGAACAAATGCAAGAAAATGATACATTAAAAAATTTAAAAATAAATGAGGTTGAGCCAAATAGAGACCAACCAAGAAAAAATTTCGATGAAGAAGCACTAGAAGAATTGGCACAATCTATTAAAGAATATGGTTTAATACAACCAATAGTAGTAACACAAAAAGATGGATATTATAGCATAGTAGCAGGGGAAAGAAGATGGAGAGCATCAAAAATTGCAGGTTTAACAGAAATACCAGCAATAATAAGAGAAGATAATGAAAGAGTTAATTCAGAAATATCATTAATAGAAAATATGCAAAGAGAAGACTTAAACCCATATGAAAAAGCGATAGGGGTAAGAACATTAATTGATAATTATGGTTTAACACAAGAAGAAGTTGCAAAAAAATTAGGAAAAGGAAGAAGTACAATAGCAAACTTTGTAAGAGTATTAAACTTAGAACCTCGTGTACTAGAAATGGCAAAAGAAGGAAAATTGTCAGAAGGAATGTGTAAAGCATTGCTTGCAATAACAGACCCGGAAAAACAATATAAAACAGCAGTACAAATGCTAGAAAGAGGAGCGACAGTAAGACAAGTAGAAAAAAAGGCAAGAATGAAAGAAACAAAAGAAGAGCTAGATAGAAATCATATATTATATAAAAGTATAGAAGAAAATTTCCAAAGCTTTTTCGGCTCAAAAGTAAGACTAGATGCAGGAAAAAGGAGAGGAAAAATAATAATAGAATATACATCAAATGATGATTTAGAAAGAATATTAGGACTTATTAAATAAGATTCAAATAAAAACAGAAGATGGTTATAGGAGTACCTTACAAAACCTAAATATAAAATAAGGGAAAGTGGTTAAATGGATTATATAATTGAATTTTTAAGGACAGATAATTTTTTAGTAATATTATCTATAATTAGTATATTATTATTAATAGGATTTATAGTAATGATAGTAAGATTAAATAAAATAAATAAAAGATATAAACAATTTTTAGACAAATTAGGAAATGGACAAAATATTGAAGAAGACTTAGAAAATTATATGTACAGAGTAGAAAGAGTAGAAAAACAAAATGCAGAAATATCAAACTATGTAAAAAATCTAGACCAAGATTTAACAAAATGTATTCAAAAAGTAGGAATAGTTAGATACAATGCTTTTAAAGATACAGGTAGTGATTTAAGTTTTACTCTTGCTTTATTAGATGAAAAGAATAATGGTGTAGTTTTAAATGGTATTTATTCGAGAGAAATGTCTAATATTTATGCAAAACCAGTAGAAAATGGAAAATCTACATATACTATTTCTGAGGAAGAAGGTTTGGCTATAAAGAAGGCTATGGAGAGTAATGAGACTTATAGGATGAAATAATTGAAAATAATGAAAAAATGTGGTAAAATAAATATGTAAACTTAAAACATATACAGTTAAGGAGGAAATATGTTTAGCGTAATTTTTGGAATTATCGAATTAATTTTCAACCTTATTCCAATAATATTGTGGATTGTCACAATATTAGGAATAATTAGCGGAGTGCTAACGATAATAGCATCATTCCTCGACCGGAAAATTGGTGGTATCATTTCTGGTATAGGCTTAATCCTTTTAGGGATTGTATTTGTGCAACTTCTAAGAGGAGCTTAACAAGAAGGAAAGAGAGAATTTCTGAAATGAGGTTCTCTCTTTTCTTTTTAATAATTGAAAATATGTAAAAAAAGTGTTAAAATTAAAAAAACACTTAAACAAGTGAATAGAAACAGGAGGATAAAATGACATCAGGAGTAACAAGTTTATTTATGGGGCTAATAGAGCTAGGAATTGCAGTTTTGTTAATGTTAATAATAGCAGTAATAATGATTTCTTTTTTTACAAAACTAGCAGAACGGAAACCTAAAATTTTTGCAATTGTAATATCTGTTGTATTAGTGTCAATGATTATAGCCCTCTAGCATGCAAAGAAAGCTCTCTTTTGAGCTTTCTTTTCTATAAAATAAAATGAAAAAAATTTTTAATAAGTATTGACAAATATTAGATTTATATGTTAAGATAAAAAATGTCTTAGGCACATGGAGAGGTGGTCGAGTTGGTTTATGGCACCAGTCTTGAAAATTGGCGTGCGTTTGTAGCGTACCGTGGGTTCGAATCCCACCCTCTCCGCCAAATAATAATACCTTGTAAATATTGAAATATCAATAATTGCAAGGTATTTTACTTTTTAAAGTAATGCAATAGTAATGCAGTAGACTTTTTAGTTTATCTTTTTAAGTTCTTGTTCTAAAAATTCAGGAGTTAAAGTAGTGTAAACATTATCTGTTATTTTACTTCCTTCTACGTGTCCTACTAAATATTGAATTGCTTTCATATCCATTCCAGATTTTCTCATTTCAGTTATTCTAGTATGTCTTAAAATGTGAGTGCTAAATCTTTTTGAGGTTATTTTATATTTTTCATTTATTCTTTTTAGCCAAGAATTTATTTCAGAATAAGAAATAAAAGTATTCTTTTCATAGTCCCAAAATAGTAAGCCGTATATATTTGTAACATTATTATTAATCTGTTTTTTTACGATTTGTAGTACATTATTATTCATAATTATAATTCGTTTTCCGTGGTCTATACCTGTCTTTTTATCATAAGTTTTTGTGTGTTCACCTAAAATTGTTTTTCCATTATTATCACTTGTAAGAGTGTTATGTATTAGCATTGTTTTTTTATTTAAGTCTATATCACTTACGGAACGGGCTAATACTTCGCCTATTCGCATTCCTGTTTCAAGTTGTAATTTTACAATATCTCTATATTTATGATTTTTTTCTTTGCTATCTAAAATCAAATTTAACTTATTTAATTCTTTTTCATCTAAAGCTTCAATTTGTATAGTTTCTTTTTCAGAGATTGGTTTTGATAATGTTTCTTCTTCCATTATATTAAAATTTATTTTTCGCCTAGAATAAGCTAATTTAAACCCTTTTTTTAATAAAGCCCAGATTTTATCAACAACACTTTGACTATATCTTCTAATAAATATTTTATCTTTTTCAATATCTTCAATACTAACTTTTTGAATTGGTTTGTAAATAAAATCCTTGCAAGTATCTTCTATTTCTTTTAAAGTTTCCTTGTCCTTTCTAAAACTATTATCAGAAGTGATACCATCAATATGTTTTTGATTAATATGTTGTTCTAAAATCTCATACAAAGTTTCATTACTTTTTCCAATATAACTTCCTTCATTAAGGCTATTAATAATTTTAGTAAATCTTTTCTTGAAGTCAGTTTTCTTTTCCTTTTTCTTTTGGTAGACTGATTTTCTTTTGCCGTCTACAACATATTGTCCTATTAAAAGCCCTGTTTTTTTGTTGATGTAAATAGTTCCTTCTCCGTTTCCTTTTTCCTTGTTTTTTTGTGTCCTTACTTTTTCCATAATAAAATTCCTCCTCTAAAATAAATTTTTTAACCGACTTGAAGGAATTTAAAAAATGTTATATAATTAATGTAATCATTCCTTGCGAGTGGTTAGTTGATAGGCAATGCAGATATGTTTTCCAGACCGTACTGCATTGCTTATATATTTATATAAAATAGCTAAAGCTATGATATATCATAATTTCTATTAAAATAATTTATTTGTATATCTATTGGAATACCCAATATTTTTAAGTTCATATCTTTTTGTTTTTTTGTACTACAAATATCAAAATTTTCAGCATTTTTATAAATTATAATATGATTTTTGTCGTGCTTGTTTAAAGTAACAATTTGTAATGTACCGTTCATAGAAACTAAAACATCTGTTCCAAAAATAACATTGTTTTGTTCTTTAAAAGTTACTACATCATCCCTTTGAAATCTAGTTGTATAGCTTTGACCTTCTATTAATAATGCAAAAAGTTTAGTTTTAGATTTTTGGTATTCTTGTGGATAATATAGGTATCCTTCAACTGTTAAATGAGCATATAATTCTGGAAAAAACTTCCCAGAAGGTGTTTCTTTGTAGATTGTAATAAAATTTTGATGAAGTATATCTTCCACATTTAATTTTTGTAAAATCTTTTTTATTGTTTCTGAAAAATTTTCTTGTATAAATTTTGAGGTTTCAGACATAAGGATAACATTTTTTTTGCCTTTTTTTTGGTATATTTCATTTTTAAAAAAATCAAATAATAAAACTTCTATTTTTGATAAGCAAGTTTTAACCTTTTCTTTATCAATATAAGAATTAGGAACAATAAAACTCTCAAAGTCGCTATAATCACCATTATTACAGTAAAATTCTAATAATTTATCTAATACAAATTTTAATTCATCTTTATTTAAGTTCATATCAAACAGAAGTTTTGAAATATCATTTTTTAACACTTCATCAGGAGTAGTGCCAATTAACTCATTCCACGTAAGATTAAATAAATTACATAAAACTAATTTTTTCTTATCGGATGGGATTTTCAGCCCTCTTTCGTAGAACGAAATCATACTAACATTAACACCTAATTTATCGGCAAGTTGTTTCCTAGACCAACCTTTTTTCTTTCTATTAATCTCAATAGTTTTTCCAATATTATTTTTCATTTTCAACCTCTCCTGATATATTATATAATACTGAAAGTAACAAGTCAAGTACCTTTTAAAAAATGTTACTTTCGGTATTGATTTTTTCAAAAAAACCTGTTATAATAAGAACAATGTTACCGAAAGTAACATTAGAAAGGAACGCGAAATGAAGGAAAATAAACTAATAGAAAGATTAGATGATTTTTATAGTAAAGCAATTTTTATATTAAAAATAAAGATAAAAAATAAAAAATATGATATAAAAATTCTTTAATTGTATCTTGTGTTATTAAAGATACGTACAGCAGAGTGATAGAAAATTAAGATAGAAAGGGGCTTAAAAGATGGCAGATGAAATTATAGAAGATGTTGTTCAAGAAGAACAAGAAAATGATGATGTAATTATGTATGATTACAAAAAAATCAGTGATTTATTCAGAATTAATGAAAATAAAGCAGGGGACTTCTTGAAGAAGTTCGGAGTAAAAGTGGGACACTGGCAGATTGAGAAGGGTAGTTTGTTAGAAGTTCTAAGGGAGCATAAAGGAGAAAAACTAATTTAAAATAGTATAGATAGGTATCTTGTAAATTGTTAAAGATACATTCAGCATTAAATAAAATAATAAAGAAAGAAGGAAAATGTTATGTATAAAAAGATAAACGAAGAGGAATTAAAAAAGATAGAAGAAATGGAAAATGATAGTAATGTAAAAAGCTATTGCAAAGGAAAATTACTAGAAATAGTACAAAATCATTTTGAAAATGAAAAAGATTTTAAAAATTGGATTTATGATTTATATGACCGTAGATTTGAAAATAGCAATAATCCAATAGACAAAGAAAAATATTATGAAGGAATGACAAAAAGAATTAGTGATTTTCAAGAACAAAACAGAAAACTTAAAACAATAAAAACAGAAATAGATGATTTTAAGAAAAATAAGAAAAATTTAATAACAGAAGAAGAAATAGAAGAATTTTTAGAAGAATTAGAGTTAAAAGATAATTCTTTAAGAGATTTAACAGACATAGAAGATGAAACAAAATTTATAGCAGGATTAATTAAAAGCAAAAGTGCTAGAAATAAATATTTATTTAATAATAAAAGCATAAATTATTTGTTTAATGTCAAAAGAATGTCAGAAATTTATACACTTCTAAAAGAAATTGATGTTGATTATGAAGATTTGTCAGAGAACTTAATAAAAAGAGGTTTTACTTCTCACGAGCTAGAATGTATTTTTGCAATAAAAAAAGAAGATGACAGAACTATTGAAGATATTTATTCTAATTTAAAAAAATATGTAGAATTAAGAAAATATGACAGATATGACAATGAAAATGAAATAACAGATTTTTTAATAGAAGTATGCAATTCTGATAACTTTTGTAATTTGACAGTAGAAGATTTAATGGATTATTTAGATACATTTTTAGTGGAAAAAGAAGGTGGAAGAAAATATGTTTTAAAAGAAGGATATAATCACGTAAAATTACCTATAAATTATAACATAGAAGAATATTTTAACAATAGAGAAGAACAAATGACAGAAAATGTAGATATGCCTTATAACATACTGAATAGATGTATTAATGGCTTTAGAATGGGACAACTATTAGGAGTTGGTATGCTTTCAAATGCAGGAAAGACAAGATTTCTAGTAAATTTAGTTGTTTACTTGATATTTATAACAAACCAAAAAGTTCTTTTAATTTTAAATGAAACAACAATAGAAGATTTTTTAATGTGTTTAGTTACAACTGTTTGGAATAATACAGATTTAGAAAATAAATATGATTTAAGCTCAAAGAAAGAAAAAGAAATTAGAAACATAAGAAATTTAGAAAAACAGGAAGATAAAGATTTTTCAAGTTTTTTACTTGAAATACAAGAAAAAATTAATGAAAATCTAGTGTTACAAATAACAGACAACTACACAGATGAAGATTTAGAGAATATGATTATAAAATCGCACTATGAAAAAGGTATAAGTTACGTGTTTTATGATACTTTAAAAGCAAATTTACAATCTACAAACACAACAGATGATTTATCAAAAACAGCAACTAAACTTTCAGAAATAGTAAAAAAACTAAGGATTTTTATGTGTGTTTCATTTCAATTGACAGATGAGAGCATAAAATGTAGCCCAGAAAATTTAGAAAGATTGAATATAGCTAATTCTAAGCAAATTTTCAGAGTGATGGATACAGTATTATTATTTAAAGAAATAAACAAAAAAGATTATAGTAAATATACATATATGAAATATAAAGCAGATGAAAGTAATTTACTAGAAAAAAATAAAAAATATTACTTTTGTAAATTAGCAAAAAATAGAATTGGTGCAAAACCAGATTTAATTTTTGAAGTAAATTTGGATTTTAATTGTTGGAAAGAGCAAGGAATAGCGGTCTTGCACTAATGAAAAAGGAGTTGTAGAAAAGTGAACTTTTTAGAATTAAAAGACAATAGCAAAAAAGTTTTAGAAGGACTAGAAAAACAAACAAAAAGAAAAATAGGAAAGCACGATGAAGGAGAAAGAGAAAGACAAGAAGATTTGCTTATAGACCAAATATCTCATAATGTTTTAGATATAGAAGGAAAAATAGCAGTATTCAACAATGAATGTTCCTTTCGGCAAAACATATATAGCCTTAAAAGGAGCAATTAAATATATTGCAGAGAGTGAAAAAAAATATTTTGACGGAATGTTATTTTGTTGTGAAAGAATAGAAGAGTGCGAAATAAATGCAGACATAATAAATGGCTGGTTTAAAAAGTTTACTGAAATTAAAGAAAATGTAGCTATTGCAATAGAGCCAGCCGAAATGTCAAAAAAAGATATAAAAGAAATTTTAGAAAAATATTCTTTTGTATTTATAACTCACGCGAAATACAGAAAACTCATAATAAATGAACTAGATAGAGAAATATATACTAAAAATAGAGGCTTACTTATTATAGATGAGTACATAGATTTAGTACAACCTATCGAATTTAGCAAGACATATAATGCTTTATTAGAAAAAGATGTAAAAATATTGGGTGGAAATAAGGCTTTAGAACTTTATAAACAAATTGTAAGAGAATTAAATAATGAAATATTTAGATTAGATGAAATAAGAGATGAGTATTTACAAAGTAGAAATAGCAAAAAAAGACCACCTAAGTTTTGCTTTTTTAATGCCAAAACAAAAAGTAAAAAAATAGAAGGTTTAATAATAGACTTGTGTAATATTATAAAAAATAATTCTAAGGACGTAAAACTATTAGAATATCAAAAAAACAATGATTGGGTTAGCATATTTGATAAAATAAAAGAGCTAAAGAATTTCTTTTTAGGCACGGCAGTAGCGGTATATGGAAAAAATAAACATACAAATAGAAACGAACAATTAATATATGTTCCCACATATTATTTAAGTCCGTTTCTTTTAGAGAATAGCATATTGTTGGATGCTTCAGCAGAGCTAAATTTAACATATAAATATCAATCAAAAATTTATCAGCTAGTTCCACAAAAAAAGATATTTGACCATTCAAATTACACAATAACAGTATTACATATAAATGGTACAAAATATGCTCAAGAAAATAAATACGAAGATTATAAAGGAGCATCAAGAAAAATAATAAAAGAACTAAGAAATGAAAAAGAAGGAAAATTTGAAAAAACATTAGTAGTAACAAATAAAGAAAACTGTATAAATTCAAAAGGAGAACAAGTTTATATTTATCAAAATCACGATGAAGAAAATTTTGTAACATATTATGAACTTTTGAAAAGCAATAATCTTTATAAAGACTTCCAAAATTGTTTTTTGGAAACATTGTATATGCCTCCTCCTCATCTATGTATTTTAAAGTATTTATTTTTTACTAGAAGAAAAGTAAAAAATGGAGAGCTAAATACAGAATTTTTTAATTATCACTATGCAGGTAAAAATGTGGGAAGATTTAGAGATGACACATTAGAAGAAATTAGAAAATTTGAAATTGCAAATTGGAGTTATCAGGCAATAAAAAGAATTGACAGAGATAGATTAAAACCAAATTGTAAAATTGTTTGGAATTGTCATTACAACGATGTAATATATCTTGTAAAAGATATGATGAAATGGTGCAAAATTACAGATAATCCAAAGTTTCAGGGATATTATAAAATAAAGCCTAAAGAAATAAGTGATAATTCTTTATTAGGAAAACTAAAATCATTATGTACATATATATTAAATTATGGTATTCCAAAAGATTTAGAAAATAAAGCAAAAAGAGAAAACAATGTAATTATTTTTAAGAAAAAAGATATTTCAGAATATCTAAATATTAAAAGTTCAGCTTTATCAAGACTTCTAAAAGATGTAAGATTTATAGAATATGCAAAACTTAATAATATTTGTTATACTATATCTAAAGAAGAAGGAATAAATATAGATAAGCTAAATTGCAACAATCGAGAAATAAAATTTATTATTTAAAAAGTTAACATATTATTATATATATAATAGAAAATTGTTAACTTTTTCATTTTTAAAAATTAGAATAAGCAATTAAATAAAATAAAGGGGGCTAGGCACGGCAAATGCCGTAGCCCCCTATTTATGAATTTTGAAAAATGAAATTTTTTAATCTATATAAAGTATTTAATAAACAAAAAGCTAAAAAAGTATATCACAGATTAAAAAAGTAAATAGAAATAGAAAAATCTAAAAATTAGACAGGTTTAATTATTTTACATAGAATAAAAATATAAGATTTATATAATACTTAAATGTAGAAATGGCTTAAAAATAAAGGTATGCTAGAATAATGATAATTGAAGTTTTAAAATATAGTTATCGAATAAAAAAATAAAGAGTTAAAAGATGTGAAAACAAATTATAACAAGGAAAAAGTAATATGCTAAAGAAGGATATTAAACTATTGAATATGAATATTAAATATATGCGAATAGATAGCAACTTTTTGAATTTAAAGGAACATTAAGAAATAAAAGCAAGAATTTTAGGCTTAAGCATTAGACAAAAATAAATTTTAATAAAACTATATTTATAAATATAATTAAAATTAAAATGTAATATAATTCAAACTAGATTGTAAAATAAATGACATCAATAATAAAATTAGCTAAGAATTAGTAATTCCAATGCTATTGAGACATTTGAAATTTTGTCATATAATACATATAGGTTGGAAAATAGTAGTTATATAATAATTTTTTAATATGATATGTGTGTATTAGTTTTATGAAATTAGAATAAAAAGATAAAAGCCACAAAAAACTAAATGAGACTTAGAGCAGAGTATATTTTATAGAAGCAACAAATTATTATTATGTTATATAAAAAGTAATTATAATTAAGTTTAGCAATTAATGAACGATAAAAAATTGTGAATTTGTTTGCATTTTGAAATTCATATTTTAAAAAGATAAATAGTAAAAAATCTATGAAAAAGTAATGAAATGTACATTTTAAGACAGAAAATTGTAGTTATTTAATGAGGATAAGCTATTTAATAAAAGAATAACATATAAAAGTTTTAGTTTTAAAAAGGCTAAAGCTTTTTTTGATTTTAAAGGTAATTCAAAAAGAGAGTAAAAGATATGTTGCTTAATAATAAAAGAAAAACACACAATATCTATTATTTATTATAATGTAATTTATAATTTTAGATGTATTAATAAAAACGAAGCATTAGGAAAATAAAATTTTTTTCTTTTCAAAGTTTGGTGGATAAACAAAAAATTGCGATATTACATTACAAACAAACGTTTTAAAAAGTAACGACAAAAAATCTTGAAAGTACTGAAATATCAACAAAAAACAATAAAAATATTTTGTAAAAAATGATTGACTTTTGATAAAAAAAGTGTTATCATCAAATTAGTTCGAAAGAACAAAAAACTTTCACGATGTACAAGTCGGCAAACTAGAATACATCGCGAAAGTGTTAAGTTGAATATCTTGAAAAGACATTCATAATATTATATTAACATCTTTGTACCTCTTTTTCAAGATATTTCAAAAAAATATTTTGGAAAGGAGGGCTTTTTATATTTTTATTTTGATTTTATAAATATAAGGAGGGAAAAAGATGTTATTATTAGAAGAAATCAAAACAAATTGTAAAATTGTTACAAATGAAGAAAAACAAGGCGAAGAGCTTTATTTTGAAAGTAAACCAGATTATGAAATAATTAAAACTTTAAAACAAAATGGTTATAAATGGCACAATACTAAAAAATGTTGGTATAGGAAGTTAAACTATATGAAAACAGCCCAAAAGGAGCAAAAAAATTACTTGGGAATAAAAGTTGGCGACATTTTTCATTATTCTTGGGGATATGAACAAACAAATGCTAATTATTTTCAAGTTGTAGCATTAAAAGGAACGAAACAAGTTGTTATTCGTGAGATAGCATACGAAATAAGAGAAACAACAGGGTTAGACAGTTATAAGATAAGACCTTGTAAGAATGTATTTTTGGAAAAAAGCCAATTTATAAAAGATAATACGATAGGAGCAATAAAACAGGCTAAAGGACTGAATAACGGTACTATATATATAAATATAGAAAGTTTTGGTTTTTGCAGTTTATGGAACGGAAAAGATGACATTATGACTTGTTATTATTAAAATAAAACGAAAGAGAGGTAAAAGGAAAATGGCATTATTTATAGTACAAATAATACTAATAATTTTAATGGCTGGTCGAGGCAGAAGATAGAAAAGAGGCTACTATATTTTTATATATTATATAGCAAGCAAAATAAAAAATAAAACGAGTTAATCATAATATCAATTATGTTGAAGTCAATGGCAAAAACATATTAAAAGTAAGTGTTGAGTTGAACATAATTACAACGAAAATAAAAGAAAACAAGTTAAACATAATTACAGAGAAAGGAGTAAAAATGGAAGAATTTAAAAATTATTTATTAGAACAAAATAAATCACAAAATACAATAGATAATTATATAAGAAATGTAAAAAGTTTTAAAAAATGGTATAAGGAAACAACAGGAGGAGAACTAAAAAAACTTTATAGACCTAACGTATTGGATTATAAAAGCTATTTGAAAAATATAAAAAGGACTAAAAAAGGGGAAAAATTGAAACCAGAAACAATCAACACAAATTTATCAGCAGTGATGAAATATAATAAATTTTTAGTTGAAGCGGGAATACAAAAAGATATTGTTATACAAGAAAATGATTTTATAAAAATACAAAAACAACATATAAATCCTTGTAAAGTAGATACATCAGATGTTGAAAAATTTAGACAACAAATACTAGAACACGAAACAAAACGAGATTATGCAATAGTAACTACTATTTTATATACAGGGTTACGTATTTCAGAGTGTATAAATATTAAAATGAATGATTTTGACTTGAATAGTAAAGAGATTATAGTAAGAAATGGAAAAGGTGGAAAGGTTAGAACAGTTTATATGAATGATAAAATTGTTGAAGCTATCAAAGAATATTTAAAAGAAAGGGAAAGTGACAGTAAATATTTATTTGTTAGCAGACAATCGGATAAAGTTAGTCGTAGTAGAATAAATCAAATATTTAATAAGTATTCAAAAGTTTTAACTCCTCACGGTTGTAGACATTATTGTTTTACTAATATGAGTAAAAACGGTTTTTCACTTTTGGAGATAGCGATGATGGGTGGACATTCAAGTACGAGAACAACTGAAATTTACACAAACCCATCAGAAAGGGAAATAAAGGAAAGAATAAATCTATTATAGAAAGAAGGTTATTAAAAATGAAAATAAAAAAGCAAGTTGGACGCCCAAAATTAATAATGAATGAAGCAGATTTTCAAGAAGAAGTAAGAAAGTATTTAGATAATGAACAAAGTGGAGTAAAAACGTACCAAAATTTAAAAATTGGAAAAACAAGTTTTTATAAGATTTTAAAAGAAAACAATTATAAAAGAACTAACAATTAAGTTAGTTCTTTATTATGTGTGGGGCGTATTTTAAGTTGTTGGCATAAAAAGAAAATTGAATAATACAGTAGGCAGGTACAGTTTTCTATTCAAAAATTATTACTACAATAAGTATAGAATTTTTATAAATCTTCAATAAAATCTTTTAATAATAAATCCACAGAAACATTTAATATTTTAGAAATTCCAGCTAGTTCATAATCTTTTATAATTCTATTTCCATTTTCTAAGCGTTGTAAAGAATTTTTAGGTATGTCGATGCCAATAAGCATGAGTTTATCAGATAGTTCTTGAATAGTTAAATTATTTTCTTTACGACAGTTTTTAATTTGTTTTCCAATTACATTAAGTTTATTTTTAAATTTTCTATTATTGTTCATAAATATAAAATCTCCAAATTTTCTTTATTTATAATTGATTTTATAATATTGTTGTGCTAATATAGACATCACCAGTGATGTCTTAAAAAATAAATTTGATTGGAGGTGTGATAAATGAAAGAACAAGATATAGAAAGAATAATAAAAATTTTTAATAAAAACTTTAGGAATAAAGACATTTTGATTATTTTTGAGGGAAGTATTGAAACATATATAAAAATGAATAACTTTAAATTTTTACTAACAAGAGATGATATGGTTCTGACCGATGGAAAAGATAAAAAATTAAAAATTGATTTGTATTGGGCAAATAATGTAAAAATACAGGAAAATAGGATTGAAATTGATATGGAAAGTGATTATATGATTTGTATTGAAGTTGCCTAAGTAAAGGGAGGAGTAATATTGAAGAAGATTAAGTTTAAGGAGTTAAAAGAAGTAGTAAATAATTTTCAAGAAAAAAATGTAATGTTAAAAATAGAAGGAATTATAAACACTAATGTAAATATTAAAAAGGCTTATATTTTAATAATAAAAAATCAATTTATTATTAGAATAAATAAAGAAATGAATATAAGTGTAGATACTAATTGGGTGGCTAATTTCTATACTAATGAAGATAGTACAAAGATTAAATTGGAATTTGATAATCTAGGGGAGGTTGTATTAACTGTCAAATAAATAAAAAGAGTATTTAGACTTAAAATCTTAATACTCTATATTTAATTAGTTTTTCAATTTTTCAGCAATAGCTTCACACAAGTCAATAAATAATTGTTGCTTATCTTGAGGAAGTTCGTTCAAAAGTTCAGAAAATCTTAAATCCACATTTTTAATGGTAGTTCCAAATAGTAAAAAGTCGATATTTAGATTTAAGGCATTAGCTATTTTTACAAGCGTTTCAATGCTACACTTTGAAGTAGAACGTTCTATTGCTCCAATATAAGTAGCGGTTAAATCTGTTTCTTCAGCTAATTGTTCTTGTGTAAGTTTTAGTTCTTTTCTTCTATTTCTTATTCTAAGTCCAATATCCTCAAAATTCATTGATTGCACCTCTTTTTTACTACTATTTTATATGAAAAACTACTAATAATTAAGTAACAAAAAGTATTGTATAATAACAATTAGTATGATATGATAATAAAAAATAATTATTTATAAAAGGGGTGAAAAATATGGGAAGTCGTGAAGATAATATAATCATTTGTGAAAATTGCTACGAGGAGAATGAGGCAACAAGAAAGACTTGCAAAAATTGCAGAATATAGAGAATAATACAAATAAAATATAGGAGGAAAATATATTGAAAAAAAATAAAAGAATACTAATAACTTTAGGAATAATTTTCTTAATAGCAATAATTATTATACTAGCTTTTTTTATACAATATAAAATGAAGTGGAGTGATTTTGAAGATTTTAGTACAGATATGTTTTCAATTAAATATCCAGAAGGATGGACATCAGAAGATGAAAGTTCGGATGTAGGTGATGTAAAAAACTTTAAAGATGATGAAGAAAAAAATGGGGTAAGGGTATTAAATTTTAAAAAATCTGATGTACCAGAAAATCAAAATAGTTTAGAAAAAATGAAAAACAACATAATGGAACAAATGGAAACATCTAGCTATAAGGAATATCAAAAAGGAGAGGCTAAAGTTGAAAACATAAAAATTTCTAATGCAGAAGCAATAAAACTTGATTATGAATATGACACTTTATTTGGAAATAGCAATATAATATACGTTTTTTGTGAGAATGATGAAAGATTTTATGTTTTAGTATGTCAAGGAGAAGAAATAGAAATATTTAATAAAGTAATAGAAAGTTTTAAAATGAAATAGGAGAGAGTTATGTTGATTTTAGTAATATCCGTAATAGCGTTTATATTAATATGTTTTATTTTAAATTTAATAGATAAAAACAAAGAAAAATTGAAGGAAAAATTGAAGATACAACAACAAGAAGTCATGAGTTGTCCTAATTGTTCAGCAGAATATGAAGATTTATCTTTGAAGGTTTGTAAAAACTGTAATACATCTTTAGAGAAAAAAACAAAATGTAATATCTCTAAAAAAACTAAAAGGAAATTATTTTGTGTAGTAATAGGAATAATATTAATTATAGCAGTATTAATTATAAGCAGTATATTTATAAATAATTACATTGAAGAACAAGAAAGGATAAAAAAATATAATGAAGATATTAATTTATGTTATGAATTAATAAAAGATAAATCTGATTGGGAAGAATTTAAGGATATTGTAGATAATCATAGTCAAGAGACTAATTTTGAGCCAGAAGCCTTTGAAAAATTATATCAAGCTATTGATGAGAGAATTGAAAATATAAAGAATGGAAATGAAGATAAACAATTATTAGCAATGCTAAATGCAATAAAAGAAGATTTTTCTTCTGATACTACATCTAATACTATATTACAAAAAATAAATGAAAGGTATTTAATTGTAAACTCATATTCTAATATCAATAAATCTAATGAATATATTCAAGGACAAAAGTACAAAGAGGCATTTGATTTACTTAATACTGTTATTTCACAAAATAAAGATAAAAATCAAGAAATAGTGAATATAGCAACAAATAAACAAAATGAAATAAAAGATAACGCGTTTGAGCAAATTATAAATGAAGCTCAAACACAAATTAATAATCAAGATTATTCATCAGCACAAAAAACTTTAGAGAATTACAAGGATTTAGAAAATCAAACTATTTTAGATATGTATAATAGTGCGACTAATGAAGTAAATAGAATTGAAGCGGAAAGAAAGGCAAAAGAGGCAGAAGAAGAAAGAAAAAGAAAACAAGCAGAAATAGACGCAAAGAAAGATAAAATAATTGTAGATACTGATGGTAAAAGAATATATAAAGTGTATATGACTAGTAACAAATTTAGCATAAGTGGAAATTTTAAAGGAAATGGACATTTTAGCGTAAAATTATTGGATGATAATCAAGATTTTTATGATTTATTGGTAAATGAAATAGGGGATTATGTTGTAAACACGAGTACAGACGTAGTAAAGGGAAACTATTATTATTTACAGATTGAATGTACTAGAGGAACTTGGAACTTAAGTTGGAGTGGAACATATGGAAGTTAAATGAAAGGGGCTATAAACAAATGAAAAGAAAAAAAGCAAATTTATTAGTTATATTTTTAATAATAATTGTTACAATGTTATCTGTAACATCAATAGTCTTATTGAAGGTTTTTAATAAGAAAGATGAAATCAAAACGGAAAATCTAGTTATAAAACGAGAAATAGCAGAAAAAATTAATAATTCTGAAATAGAAACACTTTTACATGATTATCTAATTGAAGAAATTAATTTATTTAACTCAAATGAGAAAAATACAACAATAGAGCAAACTAAAAATACAGAAAAAATGGAAAATAAAATAGAAAAATTAATAGATTACGAAAATAAATCATTCGATATGAATACAATATATTCTGATTTTACAAATATTTCAGGAACAACGATATTAGCAAAACCTGTATCACTTGAAGGAGATAGAATGCAAGCAGACTTATATAATTCATATATGAGTGAAATTAAGAATGCGATTGAAAATGTTATTAATAAGTATTGTATATACGAAACAAAGGAAGAAAAAGAAGAAAGAATTCAAGAAGAAAAGAATGATATAGCTTTATTTAAAATAGAACAGGGGAATAATACATTTTTTATAAATGAGTATGGATATATAAAAGATAAAGAGAATTCAAATAGTTCATATGTTTTGAATTTATCAGGAATTAATGTAGAAACTTATCAAAAATATGTAGAAAAGGATTTATTTAATAATTTAAAAATAGTCTATTCGGCATTACATGATAACAATATAGATGCTTCAGAAGTATCTATCAATAAAGATGAAGATGATGAAATAGAAGTGGATTTTATTTTAAGAAATAAAACGCTTATAATAAAAAATTTTGATGATTTTTTAAAGAATTTTAATGTTGCATTACAAGTAATGGATATAGAAGAAAATAAAAAAGGAGAAATTGTAATAGACGAAAATGGAAAAATATTTTTTAGGGATTTGTCAGAAATTAATTAGAATATAGAATAATAATGTAATGATTTGTAAAAATAGTTATGAGAAAATGATTATACTATGAAAATTATTACAAAAATAAGAATAAAATGGCTCATATAAACGTTTGTGAGCTATTTTTACTTTTTAAGACAACAAGTTATATTGGTTTGATTTCAAAATCGTTTGTAGACAATTGTAGGAAGTGTCAGATTAAGTTGAAATGGTGTAGGACTACTCTTTTATGCAGAAAAATTAGGGTATAAAGAATTACAGAGAAAAATTTATAAATTTTTAAAAATAAAATAATGGAAAAGATAAAATTGGAATTTTATGTTAGTTCATTTATTTTGATTTTCAGTATAGGAAAAAATAAAAACTAAAGATATATAAATTATAATATAATAAACAAAAGTAAAAAATATAGAAAATCTTAATTTTTGAACTAACATGAAATACTAATAGATATACACAGATAATAGAATTGAAAAAATTTATTTTTTTAGGTGTTCGCTTGTTTTTTAGCCAAAATTATTGTATAGTATTAAACATAGGAAATGAGAATAAGCAGATGTAGTTTGCCTCCAACAAGGAGGTGAGGCATATGGTAGAAATACAAACATTAATTGCAACAATATACATATTATATTATTCTTTAATAGGAGTAACTATCATAGCTCTTACTTCAATAATAGCACTTGTAATACTACTTTGTAAGAGCAAATAAACCAAAAAAAAGACACATCTGTAACTCGCCAAAGTTTGATGTGTCAAAACACGATTACTGAGGTTGACCACATTTGTGGTTTCTCCATTTCCTATAATTATTATACACAGATTTATAGAAAAAGTCAAATAATTTTCAAAATAAAATCAAATATGTTAAAATGAAAAAGACACGACTGAATGTAAAATTAAAATTTTATTATTATAGATATTAAATATTATAAAAGCAAACAATTTATGTATATAAAAAATAGTATAGTTCATTTATTATTGTTTTAAATTAAAAAATAAGAGAAAATGTAGATATGTAATTTGTAGAACAACAAATGGAATAAAAAAATAAATAGATTATTTTGTTTTTTGAACTGTATGTGTAATTCTTTGCACTGAAAAAATTTTTTAAACAAAATAATTCAAAATCATTGACTAATTTTTAAAAATACTTTATAATAACATTTGTTAGACACTTTATTGCTTTTTAGACTAAAAGTAATGCAATAAGTAATGCAATAGAAAAAATAGTTATAAATAATAAAAGTTAGTCGCAGATAAAATATCTAACATTTTCCTTGAATTAGATAACGAGGAATAAAGGCGGTTGTTGGGAAATAGCCTAAAAACCACCCTCTCCGCCAAACATATTTTAGGTTAGATATAGATATTAATATCTAACTTTTAGTTTATAATTGGAGAAATACCCAAGTTGGTGAAGGGGCTTCCCTGCTAAGGAAGTAGGTCCCGCAAGGGGCGCGAGAGTTCGAGTCTCTCTTTCTCCGCCAGAAATAGCATTTTATATGCTATTTTTTTATAGAATTAAATTAACAATAAATAATGATAATTATAATGTGCAAAATAATAAGTAATGTAAAAAATAGAATATTTTAGCAAAATGCATTTCATTTTGTTTTTTTTTATGTTAAAATAAAGTTAAGAGTAAAAGTAAAGCGAAAGGAGATGATTTACATGACAAAAAGATTAATAAGATTATTAATACTATTTTTAATATGTGTGATATTATCAAGTGTTTCAAATGTTATATTTGCAGCAGAATTAAATATAGAAGATATAAAAAAAGGTGATAAATTAGAGACTACAAAAACTAAAAATATTTATCAATATGTAGCAAGAGGAATGAAAGAGGGAAATACCTTATTTAAATTTGAAAAAAAAGGAAGCATACCAAAAGGAACAACAATTGTTTGGGGACAAATATTAGAAGATGCAAAAGATACAACTGGTAGTGGTATGGGATTTATGTACGAAAGGGATAAAAATCCTAATACAGGTGAGGAATATATATATGTACAAGTAACTTATAGTTCAATAGAAGATAGAAATTCTTCGAGTGGTGTAATTATATTCAATGGAAAAGATGGAGTAGGTTTAAAGAAAAAAACAGTAAGTGATGATGACCAAAAAGAAGCAGATGATTTTAATAAAAAATATGGAAGCTTAACGGCAGAAGATTTTGATAAAATGTCAGTAGAAGAGATAAGAGAAATTAGAGATGAGGCAACAAGAATAGCAGAAAAGACAGGAGATGAAACAACTTTAAAAATAAAAAGGCAAGCAACAGATGCATTAAAAAGGGATGACTCAATAGAAACAGGAGATACAGTATATCAAAATCCTATGATGACATCAGATAATAATAATGCAGAAGAAAGCTTAGATGATGTTATATCAGATGCAGATGATTTCATAAATACAGGTGATGATGATGTATTACAAAGTAATAGTTTGGAAAATTTTTCAAAAACAATGTATAATATTTTATTAGCAATAGGAATTGCAGTAGCTGTAATTGTTGGAGGAATTATAGGAATAAAACTAATGTCAGCAGGAATAGAAGAAAAAGCAGATGCAAAAAAATTATTGGTGCCATATTTTGTAGGCTGTATAGTGGTATTTGGAGCATTTGGTATTTGGAAATTAGTAGTAACAATATTATCGAGTGTTTAAATAAAGGAGGGATTTTATGAAAAGGAAAAGTATATTAATCATAATTTTTATAATAGCCTTAATAGTTACTTTTATAATCCCAACATGTGTTAAAGCAGATTTTTCAGACTTAGGACTAGGAAATGCGGAACAATATAAAGGAGGACAAACAGGACTAGGAAGTATGGAAAGTAAAGTTGAAAATATTTTAGGAATTATAAGAACAGTAGGAGTTGTAACTTCTGTTGTAATGCTAATGGCAATAGGTATAAAATATATGTTAGGAAGTATAGAAGAAAAAGCAGAATATAAACAAACGTTAAAACCATATATAATTGGTGCGTTTATATTATTTACAGGTTCTCTAATTCCAGAAATTATATATAAGTTTGCACAAAACATATAATTTAATAATAGAAAAAATTGTAGAAAATAAAAAATATTTAAAAAATATTGCAAAAAAAAATTATAAATGCTATAATGTAAAGTGAAAGGTTTTAATATTCACATTTAAGTGAGTTATATAAATGAAAATAAGGAGGAGAAAAATGAATAAAAAAGTTTTTAAAGTATTAGCAACAATATTAATGATTATGTTTATAGTATCTATCGCAGTTACTTCTTTTGCATTAACACCAAATCAAATAGTAGCATCTGGTAATGTGACAGGATCAGAAGAAATAACAAGTTTAGGAAAAAGTATTGTAGGAATACTTAGAACAGTAGGTGTTGTATTATCTGTTGTAGTACTAATCATTATAGGTATAAAATATATGATGGGTAGTGCAGAAGAAAAAGCAGAATACAAAAAGACAATGATACCATATATAGTTGGTGCAGCTTTAATATTTGCAGCATCAGTATTTGCAAATGTTATCTACGAATTTTTTGCAGGAATATAATAATAAAAAAAGAAATAATTTTTTAAAATTATTTCTTTTTTTATTACACTTATATTACAAATATATTAAAAATATATTATTTTATACTTTTTTGCTCAAAAATGTTACAATTTTTGAGTTTTTTTGTTATAATTATATATAAGTGAAAATGTATGCTAAGAAAGGAGCAAATCAATGGGAACATATAATTTACCAAGGAATGTTAAAGGAGAAGGAAGAATATTATTTGTATTCTCTACAAAAGCATTAATATATACTTTTATAGGGGCAGCAATTGGATTAATATTTTATCTGATTTTTAATTTAATAGGCTTATCATTTGTTGGGGTAATTATTATATGTATACTCGGTCTAATAGGTTTTGTCATAGGAACATTTAAAATGCCAGATTCTACTGCATTTGAAATAACCAAAAAAACTGGTGGAGAAAATATAGATGATGTAATAAGAAGATTTGTAAAATTTAAAATGCAAAAAAATAAAATATATGTATATAAAAAAGATAACAAGATGATAAAGGAGGAAACAAAAGATGAATAATATGGATGAAAATACTATTTCACAAGTTCTAATGATAGTACTAGGTGTTGCGATTGTAATTTTAGCAGTTTTATGTGTAATATTTATTGTTTTAAAAATGAAAGATAATAAAGGAAAAAAGAAAAGTGAAGAAAAACCAATAACAGACACAAATAAAACAAAGAAAAAATCGACTATTGGAACATCACAAGTATATAACAAACAATCAATATTGGACTTTATGGAATTTGATGGAGTACAAGATAATATGATAATCCAAAAAAATGGAAGAAGATATTTAATGGTTGTAGAATGCCAAGGTGTAAATTATGATTTAATGTCAAGTGTAGAAAAAGTAGGAGTAGAGGAAGGATTTCAACAATTTTTAAACACTTTAAGACATCCAATACAAATATACATACAAACAAGAACGATAAATTTAGAAAATAGTATTTCTAATTATAAAGCAAGAGTAAGAGATATTGAAAATAGATATAACCAAATGAATATGCAATTCAATAGAATGAGAGAAGAAGGAATATATACAGAACAAGAACTAAGAGAATATTATTTTGAGTTAACAAAACAAAGAAACTTATTAGAATATGGTAAAGATATTGTGGCAAACACAGAAAAGATGAGTTTAAATAAAAACATATTAAATAAAAAATATTATGTTGTAATTCCATATTTTTCAGAAGAAGCAATAAATGAAAATGAAAAATATGATAAAGAAGAAATTAGAAATATGGCATTTTCAGAATTATATACAAAATCTCAATCAATAATTAGAACATTATCATCTTGTTCAATAAGTGGAAAAATATTATCATCAAAAGAATTAATTGAATTATTATATGTTGCTTATAACAGAGATGAGTCAGAAGTATTTGGCATAGATAAGGCAATTAGAGCTGGATTTGATAATTTATATTCAACATCACCAGACGTTTACGAAAAGAAAGTAGCAGCATTAGACAAAATGATTAATGATAGAGCAATAGATTTAGCAAATGAAACGATAGAAAGAGTAAAATCTAGACCTGAACAAATAGCAAAAGAAAAAGAGAAAAACTTAGATGAATTAGTAAGAAGAATGGCAGCAATAGTTATTGATGAAAATAGAAGATATGTAGGGCAAGATGTAGCACAAGAGGCTATTAATGAATTAGAAAATAGTCAAGAAGGAGGAAATTCAAATGAGGAAGTCAAAGAGGTTAGAACTAGAGGAAGAAAGAAGAAGACAGTTAATTAGTCAAGAAGAACCAGGAACATTAAGAAAACAAACTATAAAAGAACTTATAGCACCTTCTGGAATAGATGTTTCAAAAATAGACCATTTAGAAATTATATCTAGTGTTACAAGATATGCAAGAAGTTTCTTTATTTCAACATTGCCACGTATGTGTACTTTCCCAGAATTATTTAGGGATTTATACTTCTTTGGAGATGTAAATACATCAATATATATAACACCTGTTTCAGAATCTAGGTCACAAAATGAATTAAATAAAGTTATAAACGAATTGGAAACAGAAAGAATTGTAGCAGCAGACAGAGGTAATATAAATAGAGAAAGTACTTTATCACAAAAAAGATTAGAAGCAGAACAATTAAGAGATGAGATAGCCGCAGGATTTAATAAAATGTATGATGCATCAATTGTAGCAACATTATTTGCATACAATTTGGATGACTTAGATAGACTTACAAAGTTATTATCAACAGAAATGTCTAAATCATTAGTTGGAATAAAAAGTGCATGGGCAATACAAGAAGATGCTTTTAAAGCAAATTTGCCTTTAATGGATGATAAAATTAAAAGAGTACATTCTTTTGACAGTAGATCAATGGGAACAGTTTTCCCTTTTACAACATCAGAAGTAGGACATTCTACTGGTGTACCACTAGGATTTAACAAACAGACAGGAACACCAATTTTATTTGATAATTTCCATCCATCATTATCAAACTATAACATGGTTATTTTTGCTAAATCAGGTGCTGGTAAATCTGTTACAATGAAAACTTTAATTTCAAGGTCATCAGTTTTATCTGGAATAGAAAGTTTAGCACTTGATGCAGAAGGAGAATATACAATAGTTGCAGAGAGTTTAGGAGGAATAAATGTAGTTTTAAGTCCGAACTCAAAAACAGTAATAAACTTATTTGATATTGAACCAGAAAATATTAAAGATGAAATTACAGGTAGAGAAAGAACAGTACTTAATGTAGAAAATAAAGTAGAAGACGTTACACAAGCATTACTTACTATGGCAAGAGGAAGTACAAGAAGCCAGGAAGTAAATGAGTTAACAAAACAAGTTATAGCAGAATCAGTTGCAGAAGAATATGCAAGTTTAGGAATTACAAATAATCCAACGAGTATATATAAGACAGGAGAAAGTTTTCAAAAAGGAGACAGATTATATAGAGACAAAAAAGATATGCCAACTATTGGAAGCTGGTATAAGAGAATAGAACAAAAGGCTAAACAAAATAAGAACCCAGATTACCAATATCATTATAGTTACTTATTAAAAGTTATGAGACAATATATAAGAGAATATAATGGGCAAATGGCATATTTTGATGGACAATCAACATTTGAATTATTAGATGGAGCACCATTTATTAATTTGGATATATCACAACTAGAAGAAAGATTTGCAAGACCACTTGCACAACAAATCTTATTATCATGGATTTGGGAAAAATACGTTAAGAAAAATAGTGAAGATAGAACAAAAGCTAGAAAGAAAAGAGTATTAGTAGATGAGGCATGGATGTTATTGCCATACCCAGAAGCCGTAGACTTTTTAAATACAATGGCAAGACGTGCTAGAAAGAGAAATGTATCATTGGCTATTGTTTCTCAAAGATTTCAAGACTTCTATGAAAAACCAGAGGCACAAGCAGTTTTAACATCATCAGATACAAAATTATTTTTAGCACAAGATAAAGCAGAAATAGAATATTTAAAGAAAGTGTTTAAATTAAGTGAAGGAGAAGCTAACTTTTTAGTTACTTGTTTAAAAGGAGAAGGACTTTTAAAAGTTGGAGCAGATACGGCTATTATACAAATAACTCCTACTGCAAAAGAATTTGAATTTGTTGAAACAAACTTAAACAAATTAGTAAAAATGAGAAGTAGGACAGGCAATAGCTAATTTTAGAGGAGGAAAAAATGAAAAAAATTGCTAAAAATCGAGTAATACACAAGATAACAATAATACTAGCATTAATAGTATCTCTAAATTTTATAGCTCCTAAATATAGTTTTGCAAGTGTAGAAGATATAGCAGGAGGACTATTGAAGGAAGTTGTACAATTATTTGCAGCTATTGGGGACGTAGTAATGGGGGGATTAAATCATTTTATGCTTGGAACAGCAGGAGTTAGTTCTGCCATGTTGGACCAGAATGATATAAATTTGTCAGACCCTAATTCTTGGCTAGTAAGTAATTTAGATGATACGGATGCTCCAATAGTAGATTTAGAAAAAGAAGGCGAAGAATTTACAATGGATGAAAAAACTTTTTTATTGGATGCAGATGAATTTAAAATACCTAATATGCTTTATTCGCCAGAAAACATTTTTGCAAACAATATTGCTGTATTAGATATCAACTTTTTAAATCCAAATCAATATCAATCAGTAGTAGTAGAAGGAAAAAATGAACAGCAAGCAGAAAAAATGGCACAATCAGCAGCAGGCGGAGAACTACAAGAAGTTATTGCTTCATGGTATAAAGCTTTTAGGAATATTGCAATAGTTGGACTATTATCTGTACTTGTATACTTAGGAATAAGAATTTTAATTAGTTCAACAGCTACGGATAAAGCTAAATATAAAGAAAGTCTTAAAGATTGGGCAGTAGCTTTATGTTTAGTATTTGTTATTCATTTTATAATGTCAGGAATTTTGATGGCAACAAGTGCTTTTAACAATTTATTTGGAGCTTCAATAGATGAAGGAATAATCGTAGAGGGAACAAAATCAAATGGAGAAGAACTAAAGTTTAGAACAAACTTAATTGGTTTAGCCAGATTTAAAGCGCAGGGGGATCAATGGCAAGATGCAACAGTATATACAATTATTTATTTAGCTTTAGTTATCTATACAGTTATATTCACAGTAATATATTTTAAGAGGTTTTTATGGATGGCGTTCTTTACTATGATAGCACCTTTGGTGGCACTTACATATCCTATTGATAGAGCAGGAGATGGACATGCACAAGCATTTAATTTATGGTTTAAAGAGTATACCATGAATGCAATTTTACAGCCAGTACATTTGATTTTATATACAGTATTTGTAAGTTCAGCAATTGATTTAGCAACAGATAACCCAATATATGCAATAGTTGCGATAGCATTTTTACTACCAGCAGAGAAATTTGTCAAGAAAATGTTTGGATTTGATAAGGCAGAAACAGCAGGAGGATTCGGTTCTTTTGCAGGTGGAGCTTTAACAATGAAGGGACTAAACATGTTAAGTCATTTAGGTAAAGGAAAATCTGGTTCATCAGGAAAATCTGGTGGTTCAGATGGAGGTGACAATGGAAATGCTAGAAAGATAAACTTTGCTAAGAATGATAATGCAGGTAAATTATCAGAATTTAGTTCTGGGACAGATAATGGTAATAGAGGAGGAGCAAATAATCCTAGAATCGATGATGGTAACCCAAATGAAAGAGATGAAGTTCCAGAAAATAATGAAAGTTCAGAAGATAATGGAAGAGTTCCAAGAGGAATAGATAGTTTTCCAAATAATGATAGTGAAAATCCTTATTTAGAGAATGAAGAAGACAAAGGAGATTTCCTAGCAGAAGATGAACATATTCCAACATGGGCAGAAATGAACGATTTGAAAGAAAAAAGAGATTTATATTCTAGTATTGCTAATAATGAAGATAATTCTCCAATTTCAAGAGCAGAAAATCAAAAGAAACTTGATGAAATAAATGAAAGAATAGAAAGAGGTAAAGAATTAAGAAGAGGAAGAGCAGTAGAAACAGCAAAAGGTTTAGGAAGATTTGTCTTAAAAGGTAAGAAACCAATTGGAAAAGGACTTAAATTTGCAGGAAAAGGATTGCTAAGAGCTACTGGTGCAATTGGAGGAGCAACAGTAGGATTAGCAGCAGGATTGACAACAGGAGATATGTCAAATGCAGTTTCTATGGCAGCAGCAGGAGCAGTTGCTGGTAATATGATAGGTAAAACAGCGGGAACAATACCAGGTAGAGCAATTAATTTTGGTAAAAATCAAGCAAATAATATTAGAAATATACCAAATAATCTAGAAGATGCATGGAATGATTCAATGTATGGACCAGCAGTAGCAAGACAAAAAAGAATTCAAAGACAAAATGAACAAGCAAGAGAGGCTTTATTAAAAAATAAAGATGAAAGAAATAAAGCAAAAGAATTGGCAGGAAAGATGGGATATAATGGTTCTATTGATAATATTCTAAATGCAAAAGCAGATTTATATGAACAAGGTATTACAGATGACGACTTAATTAACAACACAATACAAACTGAATATAAACAAGAAAAAGAATTAAATGGTAATAGGCATAATCAATATGTTGGTGCGGCAGGATTTATTAATAAAAATAATTATAGCAAAGCAGATATAGATGATGTTAAAAAGATGGGTGCATTAGAAGAAAGAGTACAAGCAAAATTACCGAGCAATCAAGAAGCACAAAATGACGTAATGAAAATTACAACAGGAATATTAGGCGCTGATGATGTATATAGTATGCGCCAACAGGCAGGTCAAACAAGAATAAAATCAGTAACGTCAAAAAAACCAGTGAAACCAACACAGCCAACACAGCCGGAGCAACCAGCAGAGCCAACACAGCCAACTAAACCAAGAACACAAGAAGCTAATACTTAAATAGCAATAAAAATTAAACATAATATTAATAAATAATCATTTGGAGGAACCAATGCATAAATTACTAAGATATTATAGTCAAAATAGACTAAAAATATGGGCAACAATTTTAGGAATAATATTTCTAATTGTCCTAATACAAGTATTAAATTCAATGGTAAAAAAAGAGAATCAAACAAAAGAAGTAGGGGAAACAACAGATAACAATGTTGTTTCTTATGCTAATGAAAGCAAATCTATAATTTCAGATGATGATGTTAGCGAAATATATCAAGATGAATTTGGAAGAATAATAACTAAATTTTTTGATTATTGCACATCTAATCAAATTGAAGAAGCATATAATATGCTTTCTAGTGAATGTAAAAAAGCGTTATATCAAACAGAGAGTATATTTAGACAGTCATATATAAATGAAAAATTTGAAGGAGATAAAGACTTTTCATTTCAATCATGGATATCTTCTGGTAGTTTGTACATATATCAAGTAAAAATATTTGATAATATGTTATCTACTGGAAAAGCAAATGATGAATATTACGAAGATTATGTTACATTAGTAAAAGAAGACGATACATATAAACTTAATGTAAATAGTTTTATCGGTACAAAAGATATAAATGAGCAATTTGAGGAAAACAATATAAAGATAAGTGTAGTAGGTGCACAGACCTATATGGACTATGAAATATATGAATTTAATATAACAAATGATACTGAAAAGACAATAATGTTAGATTCAAGACAAGATACTGATACTACATATTTGGTAGATAGTCAAGAAAATAGATATGTGGCACTTTTAAATGAGAATACAGAAGATAATTTAGTAATAAAGCCAAAAGAAACAAAAAATATAAAGATAAGATTTAACGATACATATAGAGATGGAATACGCATATTGGGACTTAGATTTGATGATATTGTTTTAGATTATGATAGTTTTTTACAAAATAGAGATGAATATGAAAAATATAGTTTTGTAATTGAATTTTAATTATAACTAATAAATGCAATAAAGAAAAGAAGCAGAGGTGAAGTAATGAAGATACCGGATATTGCAGGAAAAATAGCAGGAGGAGCAAAAAAAGTAGTTAAAACACTTATGATGTTACCAATTACAATAAAGATAGTAAGTATATTGTTAATAGGTGTTGGCTTTGCGACTCTCCTTGCCAAAGGATGGGAAATCCTTACAGGAGAAAATACTCCTAAAAAGGTTTATGAGGAATTAGAAGTTGAAGATATATCAGAGATAGTTGAAATAAAGGAAAACTCAGATGGAGAATATTATTTGGATTTTGCAGATGATGCAGATGAAAAATTAGATAATTTAATAAAAAGTTTAAAAGGAAATGGACCATATCGTTCTGTTCCAGAAGACTTATTAAAAAAGATGTTTAAGGCAGAAATTGTTACCCAATTTCCGGATTTAGGGGGAAAAGTTCCAGAAGACTCAACAGGTTTTCAAGGTGCTATTGATATAAAGAGGGTAACTCCTAATAAAGCTGTTGGAGAAGTAAAAAATACGGGACAAGGCGAAACTAGTACAATAGAACAAGAGCAATCAGAAGAAGCACCTCTTACACTAGAAGAAAAAGAAATAAAAACATGGCAAAAAGGTAAAAAATTAGAATTAAATTCTAATGCAACAGTTTATGAACAATTATCATCAGAATTAGAATTACCAGGTACTGAACAGAAGGAAACTGGATATTGGCAAGAAAAAATTAAAGAGGGAACGTTAAATCAAGAAGTTATTATAAAAAAATCAGCAGAAGTAGAATATAACGGAAATTATAGAGTAAATACAAGTAAGTTAACAGGTTCAACAATTATCTATGTTGAAGTAAAAGCTAAGCAAGATGGAGAAGAAATTACAGGTTATATAAAATCTGGAAGGATTGCAATAGAGGAAGAAAGCCAGGAAAATAGTGAAGAATCAGAAAGTAATAGTGAAGAAGCAAACATAACACAAAGAAAGGTAGCTTCTAGTAGGGCTGGAGAAGAAGAAAGAGAAGAAAAAGAAACAATAGGAGAAGAAGGACAGCAATTTACAGTAGCCATAGCTGCTGGGCATAGTACAGTAAATCCAGGAGCTAGTGCAAATGGGTTAGTAGAACAGGAACTTACAATTCAAGTTGCAGAAAAGGTTCAAGAATTAATAGAAGAGAAATATGAAAATATAAAAGTTGTACAGACTGGTACAACAGCAGATAATAAAGATTTAGATAATAAATATAGAGTTCAATTAGCAAAAGATGCAAATCCGGATTTATGTATACAAATACACTTTAATGCAGGAGGAAACGGAACAGGAGTAGAAGCTCTATACAAAGAGGGAGATGGAGTATCTAGGCAATTAGCAGAAATAATATCTGAAACAATGGCAAACTCTATGGGAATGCGAAATAGAGGAGCTGGAACAGATATAGAAAAACATGGTTCGAGTTTAGGAATAATAGCAAGTTTTGCTGATACAGGTTTTCCATCAGTTGTAACAGAAGGTGGATTTTTAGACAATTCAAATGATGCTAATTTCTTAAAAGGTGATGGATTAGATAAGTATGCAGAAGGTATCGTAAATGGAATAGTTCAATATTTGGAGGCAGACCATTCAGGATATACAACTACGAAGACAGGAGATTCAACTGTAACAAAAAGTGTAGAATCAAAAATATATAATATGAAATATATAAAGCTTGAAGATTTAAAAGCAATGGAAGGCTCAGGAAAAACAGCAGATGATGTGGCAGAAGCAATTAAATATTTTTCATTGGATGAAAATAATAAATTAGTAACGCTATCATGGAGTTTGTCAAAGGATGGAAATATATCAATTACTGAAAATCCAGCAAAAGATTTAAAAGCAGATTTACAAAAATATACAATGCCATTTGAGTATTTATTAATGTTTTATATAGATGCAGATTATGAAGATTTTGTTAGTGAATTGGCAGATATAGTATTAGATAGTGAAATTGTAATTACTTTACAAGATAATATTACAACCACAGAAACAACTTTGCATACATATGAAAGAAGAATAGCTAATTCGCCAGGAGAGGGAACAAATTATGAAAAAGAATTAGATTCGCAATATTCTAAATCAGAAAATTGTTCAACGTCAATAGATTTGACATATGTAGACGTATGGTGTGTAAAAGCATATCAAACAAATAGTTATAGTGAAGCTGTTTTAAGTATGGGAGAACAGGATGAAATAGTTGCAAATATTGCTGGTTCAGTTACAGAAACTTCAAATGGAGGAGAATATACTGAATGGGTTACATCACAAGGAGCAACAGTAGATTATGTTACAGATCCAGCAACAGGAGAACAACAATCTTATACTTATATATTACAACAG
Organism: uncultured Clostridia bacterium; assembly: GCA_944387495.1. GTDB lineage: Bacteria > Bacillota > Clostridia > TANB77 > CAG-508 > CAG-269. The sequence goes on from CALXFD010000008.1 coordinate 38,887, forward strand.
AGAGCAAGGACTGAGATTCACACAATATCTAATTCGTTTGATGAAGGAGAGAAAAAAGTAGAAGAACAAACTGATAAATTTGTAGATTTATATGTTGAACATAGTATGAACCGTCGTATAAGAGAAGGCTGGTTATTCGAGATATTAGAAAAAAATGAAAAAACAGCAAATTTATTAGATTTAACTAAATATCTAATGTATTTAGCTACTAATATTAATTACGGAGTAGTTGAGTATGATTTTAGTGAATATGGATTAAATAGTTTTATAAATATAGATGGAAATTTTGGAGATTGGGATGGAACAGGTTCCAATGAGGATTTCATAAAAGCAGTAGCACCATATGCAGTTATAGATATGGAGCAACACCAAATTTATGCATCAGTTACCATTGCACAAGCAATAATAGAAAGTGGATGGGGAAAAGATAATATAGCGATACAATATAAAAACTTTTTTGGTATGAAAGCATCTGCTTCAAGTACACCTAATGAATTTTGGTCTGGTGAAAAAGTTAATTTAAATGCATCAGAAGGTGGAACAAGTTATTTTAGAGTATATGATAGTTTAAAGAATTCAATATATGATCATGGACGAAATTTCCATGTTACAGCTACATATGCTAGCCACGGGGTATTAGACTGTATGAGCCAAAACTTAGGACCTAAGGAACAGTTGAGAAGAATAGCTCTTTCAGGATATGCGGTTTATAGCGATGGAAGTATAAGTAGACCAGATGGAGTAAGGACTTATGATCAATACTTGTATGAAGAATTCATTCAAAAATATGATTTAGAAAAATATGATAAAATGACATCAGCAGATTTTCAAGATACTAGTGCTAATAGCGATGTTATAGAAATAGCAAAAACACAATTAGGAGTTCCATATGTATGGGGAGGAACTAGCCCAAGCCCTGGATTTGACTGCTCAGGATTTGTACAATGGGTATACAAACAAGTTGGAGTTAGTTTACCGCGTACTACTAGTGATTATAGAAGTTGGATAGGAACAAATAAACAGATTAGTTGGGAAGAAGCACAACCAGGAGATTTATTGTTAGTATATTATTCAGGAGGAGGACATATCGGTATATATTTAGGAAATAATGAGTATATACATGCACCTCAACCAGGAGATGTGGTCAAAATTTCTCCAAATGCTAAATCATTTTTTACATATGTTTTAAGAGTTAATAGATAATAAAGAAAGGAAAAACACATGAATAAAATTAAAATAGTTAAGATTATAATATGCATTTTAATAATTGCTATTATAACGATGTGTGTAGCAATAGTTTGTTTAAGGAAAAAAGAAAATCTGAACAAAGATCAAACAGAAAATTTTGATACAGGATTAGAATATGAAGAAAATATTAATGGATTTCGAGTATTAAATGATGCAAGTACATTTTTCTCAATAATGAATTCATTATCAAAATATCTACAAGTGGCATCATTTGAACTAGGAAATGAATTATCACTAGAGGAGAATATTTATAATATAGATAGTGAAGAAAAAAAGGATGAAATTTTAAATGATTTATTAGATGAAGAATATAAAAAAGATTATGGTATAGATGATGAAAAAGATATGTGGAGTAATGAAAAATATACTTCTATTATACCTATTCAAATTAAGGTAAAATATGACACTCCTATAATAACATATATTGTAAATATATATTTAGAAAACCAAGAAGAAAAAACATTAAAAGAAAAATACTTTATAGTTAGACTTGACAACAATAATTCTACTTTTTCAATTGAGCCAGTATATGGAAATGTGGATAATATAGATACCATACCTGTAAAAGCTTCAAAGGAGAATATATCTGCAAATGACTATAACAAGTATAGTCTAGAAACGATTTCAATAGAAAGATTGGTAAAAACATACATGGATAATTATATATATTTGCAAGTCAATTATCCAGAAGTCGCTTATAATGAATTTTTAGATGATGAATTTAAAAATGAAAGATTTGGAACGGAAGAAGAATTTGTAGAATATGTAAATAAAAATCAAGATGAACTGAATAATATAAGAGCAACAAGCTATCTAACTGAAAGTGATGATGAAAATCAAATAACTAGGTATGTTGTACTGGATCAATATAAAAATACATATATATTTAGTGAAAAATCAACTATGCAATATAGTGTAATATTAGATACCTATACTATACCAACAGATAAATTCAAAACAACTTATGATGAATCAGGAGACCAATATAAAGTTGCAATGAATGTAGATAAATGGATTCAAATGTTAAATAATAGAGATTATAAAACAGCATATAGCTATCTAGATGAAACATTTAGAAATAACAATTTTGGCTCAGAAGAGGCTTTTGAACAATATATGAGAGAAAGATATCCACTACATTATGATTTTGAACTAGGAGAAAGTACAGAAACAAATGGAACATATACTCAAACAGTTAAGTTAACTGATATTACAGGAGAAGATGACGCGGTAATTGAGAATACTATAATAATGCAATTATTAGATAATTATGAGTTTGTGATGTCATTTGAAGTGAACTAAGCAAAAAAGGCTACGCTATGTAGCCTTTTTTCTTGCAAATAAAATATTTATATGTTATCATTCAATTAATGAAAGGACTGATATCATGAATAAAAATTATTATGATATATTGCAAATAAATAAAAATGCATCACCTGAAATAATAGAAAAAGCATATAAAACACTAGCCAAAAAATATCATCCAGATTTACAGCAAACAGTAGAAGGCAAACAAGAGGCAGAGGAAATATTAAAAGAAATCAATGAAGCATATGAAGTATTATCAAATCCAGAGAAAAAATTAGCATATGATAATACTATACAAGAAAAATCTATTTCACAAGAAGAGTATGAAAATTTATATGAGCAAAACCAAATTCTTAAAAATCAATTAAATAATATTGATAAAGAGCAAAACCAAAATTTTGATAATACCTATTATAATAATTATAATAATCAAAAAAATAATAGCCAAAATTTTAATAATGAGGATATTCAAAAAGAGATATTAAGACGTAAACAAGAGAAATTAAATTATCAAAGGCAAGTTCAAATAGCAAGAGAAAAAGCATATCATGATGCATATGTTCAAGATTTAAAAAATAGGGGATATAAAATCAAATATAAAAAAAGCTTAAAAGATTATATAAAGGGAATTATCAGTATTTTTCTAGTAATAGTTATTTTAATAATTTTATGGCAAATTCCTTTTATACATAATTTCTTTATTGACTTATATGAAAGTAATGAGATTCTAAAATATATTGTTGATACTATTTTAAATTTATTTAATTAAAATATCATAAATTATAAAAATATTATTAAATAATTACAAATAAAAAGACATTTTACTATTAAATAATAAAATGTCTTTTTTTATTAACTATTAGTTTTACTTGTTTCTTTTTCTTTAATGTTACTTTCATCTGAAATGTTTTCTTTTTCAGTAGCTTTTATAGCATTTTGTTTTGCTTTTAAATTATCTTTTGCAACAGTCATTAATAGTTTAATTCTATTTGTTTGGTTAGTCTCACTCGCACCAGGATCGTAATCAACAGGAGAAATATTTGCATAAGGGTATTTATCTCTAATTGTTTTTATAACTCCTTTTCCTACAACGTGGTTTGGTAGACAGGCAAATGGTTGAACACATATTATGTTTGGAATATCATGTTCTATATATTCAATCATTTCTGCTGTTAAGAACCAACCTTCACCTGTTTGGTTTCCTATTGATAGAATATCTTTTACTTTATCTTCTAAATGCCAAATATCACATGGTGGTAAATATCCTTTTTTAGAATTTGATAAAGCTATTCTTGTATCTTTTTCAAGTAAGTCTATTAATTTTATTGCTGTTTTCATTAATTTTGAAGATGTTTTATTTGTATTAAGTAATTTATTAAATGTAATTTTATGTGTAGCCATAAATTTAACAAATCCCATAAAGTCAGGTAATATTACTTCTGCACCTTCTTTTTCAAGTAGGTCTGCTACAAAGTTATTTCCAAATGGATGGTATTTAATTAATACTTCTCCAACAATTCCTACTTTTGGTTTTTCTACTGATGTATCAAGCTCTATTTTTTCAAAGTCATTTACAATATCATAAATACTTTGTTTGAACTCTTTACTAGTTGATTTTTGTAGTAATTTTTTACATTTTTCCATCCATGTGTCAAATAATTTTTGTGTTTCACCTTTGTGGATTTCATAGGCTCTGTTTTTAGTTAACATTTTTTGTAATAAATCACCATATATTACAGTTTTTAATAATTTTTCTAATAAAGGTATTGTTAACTTAAATCCAGGCATTTTTTCCATTCCAACTATATTAAATGATATTACTGGTACATTTTCAAATCCAGCATCTTTTAAAGCTTTTCTTATAAATCCAATATAGTTTGTAGCTCTACATCCTCCACCTGTTTGTGACATTATTAAAGCTGTTTTATTTACGTCATATTTTCCAGATTGTAATGCTTCTATCATTTGACCTGTTGTAAGTATTGATGGATAACATGCATCATTATTTACATATTTTAGCCCTGTTTCAACTGTTTTTTGTGTACAATTTCTTAATAATTCTATTTTATATCCACTTGTTTTTACAGCAGCTTCTAATAATTCAAAATGTATAGGTGCCATTTGTGGCATAAGTATTGTGTATTCCTTTTTCATTTCTTTTGTGAAGATTTTTTTATGTATTTCATAATCTCCATTTTTGTTTGCTTCTACTTTATCTTTTTCTCTTTTATTCATACTTGCAAGTAGTGAACGTATACGTATTCTTACAGCTCCTAAGTTGTTTACTTCATCTATTTTTATTAATGTATACATTTTATTATATCCTGCTAAAATTTCTTCAACTTGGTCTGTTGTTACAGCATCTACACCACATCCGAATGAATTTAGTTGGATAAGTTCTAGGGAATCATGCTTTCCAACGAAGTCTGCTGCTGCGTATAGTCTTGCGTGATATACCCATTGGTCAACAACTCTTATAGGTCTTTTTACTTCTGTTTTGTCAGATACACTATCTTCTGTTAATACACATAGCCCTAGTGAAGTGATTAATGTATCTATACCATGGTTAATTTCTGGGTCTACATGATATGGTCTTCCTGCTAAAACGATTCCTTTTAAATGGTTTTCTTCAATATATTTTACTGTTTCAGCACCTTTGTTTCTAATATCTTGCTTACATTTTTGGTATTCTTCTTCTGCTTTTTCTGCTGCTTCATTAAGTTCTGCTTTTGTAAAGTGATATTGCTTGAATTCATCTAATTCTAGCATTTTCTTTACTAAGTTTTTCTTATCAAATGGTAAGAATGGGTTTAAAAATTTAACTTTTGGATTTTTAAGTCCTTCTACGTTATTTTTTAGTACTTCTGAATATGAAATAACAATAGGGCAGTTATAATGATTATCTGCTTTTTCATATTCTTTTCTTGAATATGGTATACAAGGATAAAATATTGTATTAATGCCTTGTTCTAAGAGGCTTTCTATATGTCCATGTGAAAGTTTTGCTGGGTAGCAAACTGATTCAGATGGCATTGACTCCATTCCTTTTTCATATGTTTTTCTTGTACTTTTTTCAGATATAATTACCCTAAACCCTAGGCTTGTAAGGAATGTGAACCAGAATGGGTAATCTTCATACATATTTAATACTCTTGGAATTCCTATTGTTCCTCTTGGTGCATTTTCTTCTTCTAATGGTGTATAGTCAAATATTCTCTTATATTTATATTGTACTAAATTTGGCAATTCCTTAGATTTTGTAATAATTCCTGCACCTTTTTCACAACGATTACCTGTAACATGTATTTGACCATTACTAAATTTGTTTATTGTTAATTTACAATGGTTTTCACAATTATTACAATGTGTATGTGTTATTTTAATTTCTAATTGAGCTAATTCATCAGTTTTTAATATTTTTGATGTATATTCCATATCAAGATTTGCTTCATATTGTTCTTTTGAAAGTAGTGCCATTCCGTAAGCTCCCATTAGTCCTGCAATATCTGGTCTAACAACATTTTTACCAACGATAAGCTCAAAAGCCCTAAGGACAGCATCATTATAGAATGTACCACCTTGAACTACAATATGGTCACCAAGTGTAGATACATCTCTAACTTTCATAACTTTTTGTATAGCATTTTTGATTACTGAATATGATAGACCGCTAGAAATATCACCAACTGAATATCCTTCTTTTTGAGCTTGTTTTATTTTTGAATTCATAAATACTGTACATCTTGAACCTAAGTCAACAGGTCTTTTTGATTTTATAGCTTCTTTTACGAATTCAGATATTTCAATATTTAAGCTTTTTGCAAATGTTTCTATAAATGAGCCACAACCTGATGAACATGCTTCATTTAGCATGATATTATCTATTGAACCATTTTTCATTCTTATATATTTCATGTCTTGACCACCAATGTCAACAATACTTGTTACATCTGGTTCAAATGTTTTTGCTGCTGTGTAATGTGCAATTGTTTCGATTTCATTTAAGTCAACATTTAGAGCTGTTTGAATTAATTTTTCTCCATATCCTGTAACACCACTATATCTTAAAACTGCTTTTTCTGGAAGTTCTTTATATAGTTTTTTCAGCATTTCCATAACACTATTTAAAGGATTACCTTCATTACTTCCATATAAAGAATATAATAAGTTACCATCTCTATCTATTAAAGCAATTTTTGTTGTTGTAGAACCTGCGTCAATCCCTAAGAAACAATCACCTTTATATGTAGATAAATCTTTTTTAATAACTTTATCTTTATCATGTCTTTCTTTAAATTCTTTATATTCTTCTTCATTTCTAAATAATGGGTCTAGTGGCTGAGTAGTATTATCATGTGAGTTTTTTAAATTTTCTATTTTTTGTTCTAATTCATTAGGTGTAATAGCCTCTGTATTAAAAGAATCAAGAGCAGCACCCTTTGCAACTAATAAATGAGCTTCTTCTGGTACAATTATTTCATCATCTTTTAGTTGTAAAGTTTCTATAAATCTTTTTCTTAATTCAGGTAAATAACTTAAAGGACCACCTAAAAATGCGACATTACCTCTAATTGGTCTACCACAAGCTAATCCACTAATAGTTTGGTTTACAACAGCTTGGAATATTGAAGCTGCAATATCTTCTTTGGCAGCCCCTTCATTTATTAAAGGTTGAATATCTGTCTTAGCGAAAACTCCACAACGTGAAGCAATAGGGTAGATAGTTTGAGCACCTTTTGCAAGCTCATTTAGACCAGCTGTATCTGTATGTAATAAAGATGCCATTTGGTCTAAGAAAGCACCTGTACCACCTGCACATGTACCATTCATTCTTTGCTCAATTGAATTATCAAAATAGATAATTTTAGCATCTTCTCCACCTAATTCTATTACTACATCTGTTCTAGGTATATATTTTTCAACAGCTCTTTTACAAGAAACTACCTCTTGAATAAAATCTACCCCTAGAAATTTAGCAGCAGACATTGCTCCTGAACCTGTTAATGCTAATGTAAAGTTGTTTGATGGATATTTTAAAAGTAAATTTTCTAATACATTGCATACAGTATTTTTAGTATCAGAATAGTGTCTAGTATAATCTTTATATACCGTATTTCTATTATCATCCATGACGATTATTTTAACTGTTGTTGAACCAACATCTAATCCAACATGTAAAATTTCATTCATGACAAATCCTCCTTTTTTGTTCATCCCTCAATTGTTTCAATCCCCTTCATTTTATACGGAAAATAGCATTTTGTCAAATGGAAAATGCTGTAACTTCCGCTAATAATTTCAAGTAAAAATTATATAAATATATATTAAAATTTTGAGCATAAATTGGACAAACAAGAAATACAATAGATAATAAATATAATTAAACAGGAGGGAAAAAAATGAATAAAAAAATAATAATTATTTTTGCTATTTTACTAATAGTAATTTTAGTAGGAGGAGCTTTTTTAATAAAATATTTTAATGATAAAAAAGAAGAAACAGTAGTAGAAGAAATTGTTCCAGAAGAAGAAATAACAGAAGAGCAAAACAGACAAACAATAGTAAGCCTATATTTCTTAAATAAAGAAACATCAGAAATACAACCAGAAGCAAGATTAATCGATATTAAAGAAATAATGAATCAGCCATATGATAAATTAATAAATCTATTAATAGAAGGTCCAAAAAATGAGAAAAATCAAAAATTAATACCAGAAAATACTAAACTAAATAAAACTTATATGGAAGGAGATATAGTAGTATTAGATTTTTCTTCTGAATTTTTAAATTATGATAAAAGTACAGAAAATTATAAAAATAATATGCTAAAAAGTATAGTAAATACACTAACAGAATTAACAGAAGTAAATGGAGTAAAAATATTAATAAATGGAGAACAAAATGCAGATTTTGCAGAAACATATTATAGAAGTGAAAATTAATAATTTAGTTTTTATATAATTTAGATATTATTTTAGTATTTTATATAATTTAATATATTTTAAAAAATTTTGAAAATTATTTAAAAAATCTTCAACTTCATTTAGTGAACGCAATGTATTATCTTTATAAATTTTAAAATTCTTTTTGCGGGGTGGTTTATTTCCACCTCTTTTATTTTTATTTTCCATAATTTCCTCCTTTAATATATTTTATGAATTTAAAAATAAATTGCTACAAAATAATGACGAATGAAAATAAAAAATAAGACGTTTTTATTTTTTAGTAATGCAATTATTTGATTAAATAAAATTGATTTTTTTATAAATAATATTATTAAATGAATAATTAATAGACAATAAAATAAATAATAAAAATAAATAATTAAAATTAAATAATAAAAATAAATAATTAAAATTAAATAATAAAAATAAATAATTAAAAATAAATAATAAAAATAAATAATAAAAATAAATAATAAAAATAAATAATAAAAATAAATAATAAAAAATAAATAATAAAAAATAAATAATAAAAAATAAATAATAAAAAATAAATAATAAAAAATAAATAATAAAAATAAATAATTAAAAAGAATAATTAAAATTAAATAACAAAATTAGATAATAAAATAAACAACAAAAATTAATAAAATTTATTAAATGATAGAAGAGAAAGTAAATAAAATATATTTCAAATTAAAGATTTTATATTTAATATATTATTTTGAATTGTAATTTTTTATAAAAGATGGTAAAATATAGTATGAAATAAAGGTGAACATAATCTAAAAATCTAACAATTTTGATAAAGCTAAATAAGAAGACAGAATTCTAAAAAAGCCTAAGAAAATTTCTTATCAAGTTATCAAAAATATAATTAAGAATTTTAGAAAAAAAGATAGAAACTTTGTAGTATTAATTTAAAAAGTTTTTTAAAAAAAGTTATATTGTTGGAAAAAGAATTTGAATGAAATGAAAAAGTAAAAGATTTCCAATTTGATGATAGTAATTTTCATAGAAATTTTAAAAATGAAAAAATAAAATTTGATAAAATAATAAATTAATAAGAGATAAAAAACAAATAATAAAAATAGATAAAAAACAAATAATAAAAATAGATAAAAAAATAAATAATAAAAATTAAATAATAAAAATTAAATAACAAAAAATTAAATAATAAAAAATTAAATAATAAAAATTAAATAATAAAAAAATAAATAATAAAAAAATAAATAATAAAAAATAAATAATAAAAAATAAATAATAAAAAATAAATAATAAAAAATAAATAATAAAAATAAATAATAAAAAAATAAATAATAAAAAATAAATAACAAAAAATAAATAATAAAAAACAAATAATAAAAATAAATAATAAAAATTAATAATAAAATAAATACCAAAATAAAAAAAATAGAATTTTCAAAAAAGTATTATATAAAAAAGAAGGAAGAAAAAATGGAAAATAAAATTAAACTAAAAAAAGACGAAAGAATTGATGATTTAGAATTTAAAAATTTAAAAATAATTCAAAATAATAATGGATTTTGTTTTGGAATAGATAGTATATTACTTTCAGATTTTGCAAAAAATCTAAAAAAAAATGCAAATGTATTAGACTTGGGAACTGGGACTGGAATAATTGCAACTTTGTTATGTGGAAAAACAAATTTAAAAAAAGTAATAGGTGTAGAAGTGCAAGAAGAAGTTTATGATATGGCAAAAAGAAGCATTATATTGAATAATTTAGAAAATAAATTTGAAATAATTAATGAAAATATAAAAAATATAGAAAATATATTACCCAAAAATACTTTTGATGTTGTTGTTTCAAATCCACCATATAAAAAAGCAAATACTGGAATATATAATGAAGATAAAAGAAAATTAATTTCAAGACATGAAATAGAAGCAAGTTTAGAAGATTTTATATATGTTGCAAAAAATATGTTAAAATCTCAGGGAGAACTATATTTAGTACATAGGCCAGAACGTTTGGTAGATATTTTATATATAATGAGAAAATATAAAATAGAGCCTAAGATATTAAGATTTGTTTTTTCTACACCAAAAGATTTACCAAAATTAGTATTAATAAAAGGAGTAAAAAACGCAAATCCATTTTTAAAGATAGAAAAAAATTTGTATATATATGATGAAAATAAAGAATATACAGATGAAATTAAAAAAATATATAATAAAGGAGGAAATGACTAATAATTAGTCAAAAAATATAATGGAAAAAATAAATAACGGAAATTTATATATAGTAGCAACTCCAATAGGAAATTTAGAAGATATTACAATAAGAGCAATAAATACATTAAAACAAGTTGATTTAATTGCAGCAGAAGATACAAGACATACTTTAAAATTGTTAAATCATTTGGAAATATCAAAACCATTAATTAGTTATCATAGACATAATGAAGATGTAAAAACAGAGATATTAATAAAAGAATTAAAAAATAGAAAGAATATTGCATTAGTTTCAGATGCAGGAACTCCTGGTATTTGCGACCCAGGGGAGGAAGTTATAAAAAGATGTATAGATGAAGATATAAAAGTTATTCCAATTCCAGGTGCATGTGCTATGATAAATAGCTTAATTTGTTCTGGAATAGATACAAAGGAATTTACTTTTTTAGGTTTTTTACCATTAAATAAAAAATTAAGAAAAGAAAAATTATTAGAAATAGAAAATAGTAATAAAACTATAATAATATATGAAGCACCACATAAATTAGAAAAAACATTGAATGATTTAAAAGAAATTTTAAATAATAGAAAAATTGTTTTAGCTAGGGAAATTACAAAAATACATGAAGAATTTATTAGGACAGATATAGATAATTTAATAAATATAGCACAAAATTTAAAAGGTGAAATTGTATTAATTATAGAAGCAAATAAAGAAAAAAAAGAAAATGAATTAATAAATCTTACAATAGAAGAACATTATAAACATTATGAAAGTAAAGGTTTTGATAAAAAAGAAATAATTAAAAAAATTGCAAAAGATAGAAATGTAAATAAAAATGAAATTTATAAATTATTTATTAATAAATAGAAAAAAACATAATTTAAAATATATTAAATGCTTAGCTAGAATTAATTAAATAACAAGTTTTAGCTAAGCGTTTAATATTATTCAAGAAAAAGTAATTAATTATTTTTTGGCACTTAATTTACCAATTTTTTGTGAACAGTCTTCACAAATTAATTTATCATTATAGTCTATTAGATTTTTTGTGTTACCACAGAATATGCAGTTTGGCTCATATTTTTTTAATACTATTGTAGAACCATCTACATATATTTCAATTGGATCTTTTTCTGCTATATCAAATTGATTTCTTATTTCAATTGGGATAACAACTCTACCTAATTCGTCCATTCTTCTAATAATTCCTGTTGATTTCATACTTCATCCTCCCCTAAAAAGTTTATATTACAATTCCTTTATATTCATTAATATATCACAAATAGAAATATAGGTCAATTAAAAAGTAATAAAAAATTTAAGTTTGAATAAAATTATTTAGGTGATTGTAATGCTAAATATAGTTTGGCCAATTTTTATAATAATATCATTTATTTATGCAATTTTTTCAGGAAACCTTGAAAAATTGAATTTTTCAATCTTCGAAAGTACTGAAACCGCAATAAATTTGTCACTTACAATGCTAGGAACAATGTGTTTATGGAATGGAATAATAGAGATTGCAATGAATACAGCATTAATAGATAAATTAAATAAAATTTTAAAGCCAATAATAAATTTTTTATTTCCAGAAGTAAAAGATAATAGAGAAATAACAAGCGAAATATCAATGAATATGATAGCAAATATATTAGGTTTAGGTAATGCTGCAACACCGTTAGGGCTAAAAGCAATGAAATCAATGCAAAAATGTAATACTAAAAAAGACACATTAAGCAATTCAATGCTTATGTTAATAGTAATAAATACTGCATCGATTCAATTAATTCCAACAACAGTAATTGCAATACGAACATCGTTAGGGTCAGAAAATCCAACAGCAATAGTTTTACCTGTATGGATAGCTACTATTTTAGCTGCAATAGCAGGGATAACTGCGACTAAATTTTTAATAAAAATGAATGGGAGAAACAAATGAATGTGTTAAATTACATATCAAATTTGGCTATGCCATCTATTATTTTACTTATTGTAATATATGCATTAAAAGAAAGAAAAAAAGCATTTGATATATTTTTAGATGGAGCAAAAGAGGGAATACAAATAGTTTTTAATATTTTTCCAACTTTAATAGGATTATTTCTAGCAGTAGGAGCATTAAGAAGTTCAGGAATTTTGGACATGATAATAAATGTAGTAGAGCCTTTTTTAAATATAGTGCATTTTCCAAGTGAAATAATGCCACTTGCTATGTTAAGACCAATTTCAGGGAGTAGTTCAATAGCAATAGCAACAGATATTATGAAAAATTTTGGCGTAGATAGCAATATTGGCTTAATTGCAGCAACTATTATGGGCTCAACTGAAACTACATTATATACTATTGCTGTTTATTCAAGTAGTGTGAAAATTAAAAAAACAAGAGGAGTATTAGGGGCTGCACTAATAGCAGATATAGTTGGAATAATTACAAGTGTGGTAATATGGACTACTTTTTTAAATTAATATTTAAAATTTTAATAAATACTAAATATGAATTTTAGATGATAGAATATAAAAAAATTATTAAAAACTCCCAAAAACGATTGACAAAAAATGGTAACTGATGTATAATACTGGAAATTAGAAAAGAGGTAATAAATGTTATTTAAAATCATTATTTTTGTTTCAATATTTTTTATTGTAAAAAATTTAATAATCAAAATATTTTCTAAGAAATTTTTAGATAAAATGAATATGAAAGACGTTATATAAAAAAAGGTCTTATATGAAACAATATGAAAAAATTTAGTAATTAATTTTGTAGAGGAGATACCCCCCATCATAGAATATTATTATAAAAATGTATTTTTCTTGCCCCTAAATACTTTTATTCATAATTTAATTCTTTGTATCTTCTCTACAATAAAATATATAAAAAATTATCTATGATAAGTTTCACCATGTGATATTTTGAATGCTCTAAATAATTGTTCTAATAAAAATACTCTTATCAATTGGTGAGGAAAAGTCATTTTCGAAAAACATATTTTTAAATTAGCTTTTTGTAATAATAAATTTGTTAATCCAAGTGAACCACCTATAATAAAAGTTATATTACTATTTTCCATAGATATATTTTCTATCTTTTTAGAAAAATCTTCTGATGAAAATTCTTTTCCTGTTAAATCGAGGCAAATAATATATGAATCCTTTTTTATATGGTTTAATATATTATTACATTCTTTTGTTTTGATTTCATTTGCAATATTTTCATTTATTTTGTCTGGAATTTTTTCATCAGGTAATTCAGTAATACTTAATTTACAGTATTTGCTTAAACGTTTAGAATATTCGTTTATGGCATCTTTTAAATAATTTTCTTTAATTTTTCCGATACATACTATATTTATATTTAACATTTTAAATCTCCTTGTATTAAAATAAAAGTCGCTTGTGTAAGCGACTAAATAGTAATTAATTGACCATGAGTATCTCTGCTTGCAACTGATAATTGTAATGCATTTTCATTACAGTTATTATAAATTAATTCATCTACAACTGTTTTGTATGCAAGTTCAGGGAAATTACTTTCACGGCTTAAATGCCCTAACATTGCTCTTTTTAATCCAGATTTTAATAAATGAGCAATCGTTTTTCCTGCTATTTCATTAGATAGATGACCGTGATGGGCCAGCAATTCTACTTTTTAATGAAAAAGGATATGATGAGCATTTTAAGACTTCTGGATCATAATTAGCTTCTAATAATATAAATGAACTTTCTTCTAAATTTTTTAAAATATCATTTGTCATATGCCCTATATCTGTGGCTACACTTATTTTTTTATTATCATTACAAATTGTAAAACCACAAGGATTAGCAGCATCATGAGGTATAGAAAATGGGTTTATTATAAGGTCACCAATTTCAAATTTGTCTGATATTTTAAATGTTTTTATGTTTTTATCTGATATTTTATCTTTTTGCTTTGGCATAGCGTCTAAGGTTTCTTGATTTACAAATACAGGTAAGTCAAATTTTTTAGATAATGTTCCTAATCCTTGAACATGGTCTGAGTGTTCATGTGTAACTAAAATTCCATCAAGTGAGTTAGGTTCAATTTCAAGTTCATTTAATGCTTTTTCTATTTTCTTACAGCTTACACCTGCATCTATTAATATTTTTGTATTATTAGTTTCTACAAATAAACTATTTCCGCTACTACCACTATATAAACTACAAAAATTAAGCATAGTATTTTTCTTCTTTCCTTTGTTTATTCTTTTACTCTTTCTATATTTGCACCTATTTTTCTGAATTTTTCTTCTATATTTTCATAACCTCTATCTATATGTTGAAGGTTATAAATTTCTGTTGTACCATTTGCAGCAGTTCCTGCTATAACTAATGCAGCACCTGCTCTTAAATCACTAGAATATACAGGAGCACCTTCAAGTTTTTTTACACCTTCAAAAAATGCTGTTTTTCCTTGTGCTGTGATTTTTGCTCCCATTTTATTTAATTCATCTGTATATTGAAATCTAGAATCCCATATACTTTCTGTTATAATGCTTGTACCATTTGCTAATGATAGAACTACACCCATTTGTGGTTGTAAATCTGTTGGAAATCCTGGATATGGTAATGTTTTTATATTTGCTCTATTTGGTCTTTTATTACACCAAACTCTAATGCTATCACCATTATCTTCAACATTTCCACCTATTTCTACTATTTTTGCTGTTATAGATTCTAAGTGTTTTGTTATACAATTTTTAATTAATAAATCACCTTTTGTTGCAACAGCAGCAAGCATAAATGTTCCAGCTTCTATTTGGTCTGGTACTACTGAATATGTAGCATTTCCATGTAATTTTTCTACACCATTTATTTTTATAACATCTGTTCCAGCACCTCTAATATCAGCTCCCATAGTATTTAAAAAGTTTGCAACATCAACTATATGAGGTTCTTTTGCAGCATTATCAATAATAGTTGTACCTTTTGCAAGAACAGCAGCAAGCATAACATTAATTGTAGCACCAACTGAAACTACGTCCATATATATAGGACAACCTTTTAATTTTTTTGCTTTTGCATATATTTTTCCCTTTTCTACATTAACAGTTGCTCCTAATAATTCGAAACCTTTAATATGTTGGTCAATAGGTCTTGCTCCTAATTTGCAACCACCTGGCATACCAACTTCAATTTCACCTTTTCTACTAAGCATTGCTCCAATAATATAGTATGAAGCTCTAAATTTACTTGTTAAATCAAGAGGTGCTTTTGTTGTAGTAATATTTGTTGTATCAATTGTAATGCTATGTTCATCATTCCAAGTAATTTTTGCACCTAATTTTTCTAAAATCTCACAAGATATTTTTATATCACTAATATTTGGTAAATTTTCTATTGTACATACACCATCAATTAATAAAGTAGCAGGTAAAAGTGCAACAGCTGCATTTTTTGCTCCACTGATAGTTACTTCTCCCTTTAATGGTGTAGGCCCTTTTACTACTAATTTTTCCAATATTATTACCTCCAAAATTTATATGTATTTGTTCAAATAAAATAGAGTGTATAATTACACTCTATGACATAATAAAATATAACACAAAGTTTCAAGTATTGCAAGCTATTTTTTTGCGGTTATTAAACCTGTTTTATTAAAAAATTCTAATAACTTAAATTTAAACTTGATTTCAGTATTAGAATTATCTGAAACTAAGGCAAATTCCTCATCAGATAAATTATCTTCTAAAACTTCTTTTGATTCATCAGGAACTATGCCAGAAGAAACATCAACAAAACAAAGAGGAGGGAACATTACACACCACCAATTTTGACCTTTAGCTTCACCAATTTCAACTCTTAATGCATCATAATTACCAGCAGGCAAAGAGATATCTCCGTAAGTTTTTGTTGGAAATTCAAAATTTCCGATATTTATTTTTACATCATAATTATAACCTTTATTATGAATAGTATTTAAAGCAATTTCTCTAAATTGAGCTTTATTAGCATTTACAAGAGCAATTGCTTCTTCTTTATTTTGACAATCTGCACATATAGAATTCATATATTCTAAAAGAGAATCTCTAACTTTATATTTTAAATTTTGGTCTTCGCTAGAATCACTATTTGCAATAACATGTAATCTAAAAACACTATCTGCTATATCATTAGAAATATAATCTGCATATGAAATAGCACATATAGTTGTATATATAAATAGTAAAAAAGCTAAAATCAAAATTATTTTTATTTTGGAATTATTAAATATTTTTTTAAAATTTTTCATAAGTTACCTCCGATATACTTTTTTTCTAAAATATTCTTTATATTAAGTATTAACAAATTATGAAATTTTATACATTTGTCGAAAAAATACGATGGATTTAATTGAAATATTATTGACATATTTGAAATATAATGGTAAAATTTACCAGTATCCAAAAGACGAAAAAACATTATTTCCGTATATATTTTTTATTGAAAGGAATGTTGATATGATGAATAAAAAAGAAACCAAAGAAAAAATCTGTGCATTTTATGCAAGTGATTATCATTTTGAAATGATAACATTGCCATATATAAGTAAAAAGCTTGAAGAAAATAAAAATATAGTAATTTTAACTGAAAATAATTTAAAAAATACTGTTGATGTTTTAGTTTCAAAAATAAATTTGAAAGATGAAATGAAAAACAAAATTTTAAGTTTAAATTGGGAAAATGATGATTTTAATAAATTTAAAATAATAAATAAAGCAACAAAAAATAATGAAGAAATATTAATATTTGTTAAAGGAAAAGAAAATTATATCAATAACATAAATAAAAATATAGAAAAATGGACTAATAATGATGTGAAGTCAAAAGTCATAAACTGTTATGACATTTCAGAAATTGGCGATAATATTAAGGAAATTACAGAAAAATATAATAAAATTTTATGTACAAATGGTGAAAAAGAAATAGAATAATTATGAAAAAATTGAAATAACTATTGAATAATTGTTAAAAATAGTATATAAATATATCGCAGGTAAAAAAATTTTTTTATCTGTTATATATGTATATGCAAGAAAAATGTTTAATACTAATATATATAACATAAACATGAAAGGAAGTTAAACTATGGACAGAAGATTAGAAGGAGTAAAAAATATACTAAAAAAATATGGTCAAGAACAATTATTAGATAATTATGAAAAACTTGATGACAGAAAAAAAGAAAAATTATTAGACGAAATTGAAAAAATAGATTTCGATTTAATTAATAGTTTATATGCAAATACTAAAAAGCCTATAAATAATGGAGAAGATGAAATAACACCAATAGATTATCTAGATAAATACAAATTAAATGAAGATTATAAATACTATGAAAATATAGGGAAAAAAGCAATTAAAGAAGGAACACTTGCAGCAGTAACAATGGCAGGTGGACAAGGTACAAGATTAGGTCATAATGGACCAAAGGGAACATATGATATTGGACTAGATTCTCATAAATCTTTATTTGAATTATTAGCAGATAATTTAAAAGAAGAAGGAAGTAAATATGGTGTTACAATTCCATGGTTTATAATGACAAGTAGAGAAAATAATGAAGAAACAGTTGAATTTTTTGAAAAACATAAATATTTTGGATATCAAAAAGATAAAAATATATTCTTCTTTATCCAAGGAGAACTTCCTATGATAGATACAGAAGGAAAAATTTTAATAGGAGAAGATGGACTAGTAAAACTTGCAGCAGATGGTCATGGAGGAATATATGAATCACTTGTTAAAAGTGGAATGACAACACAAATGAGACATATGGGAATTAAATGGGTATTTATAGGCGGTGTAGATAACTGTTTAGTAAAAATGGTAGACCCTGTATTAATGGGAATTGCAATAGATAAAGGTGTAACAGTAGCATGTAAATCTGTTGTTAAAGCAAATCCTCATGAAAAAGTTGGTGTATTTTGTAGAAGAAATGGAAGACCAAATGTAATAGAATATTCAGAAATTACAGATGAAATGGCAGAAGCAAAAGATAAAGATGGTGAATTATTATATGGAGAATCACATATTCTTTGTAATCTATTTAGTATAGATGCAATAGAAAGAATGGGAGCAGAGCCATTACCTTATCATGCAGCATATAAAAAAGCAAGCTTTTTAAATAAAGATGGAGAAGTTGTAAAACCAACATCACCAAATGCGTATAAATTTGAAGCATTTTTATTTGATGCATTTGGAGAAGTTGACGATATGGCAATATTAAGAGTAAAAAGAGAAGAAGAATTTGCCCCAGTAAAAAATGATGATTCAGTAGGTGTAGACTGTCCTAAAACAGCAAGAGAATTATATAAAAAATTTTATAATATAGATAAATAAAATGCTGGCTTTACAAAATTAAATAATAGTTTAATTTTGTAGTTGTCAAATAATAATATTTTTGTATATAATAAAGGGGATTAAAGAAAAATGAAGTGAACCCAAATTATTAGACAAAAAAGTTTAATAAGGAGGGTTCATTTTCATGTCAAAATACTCAGATGAA
>CALXFD010000009.1 GCA_944387495.1 uncultured Clostridia bacterium
GAGTTTTGCTTACTCCTGTCTACTGTTCATTTACTTTTTTCTTGAATTTTTGTTGCATTTCAAATGAAATTTTCGGACGTTGGGGACGTGTCAAATCGTCTCACTAGATTTAAAAATGTAATTTTAATTTTTTAGCATATAGAACTAAAAATTTATATGGCTTTTTATTATTAAAAATTAGTGAACCCCTTAAATAAATAGCTTATTTAAGGGGTGAGGTTTAGCTGTTTTTCCAGAGGCTGTATCCTCTTTCAATGGCAATTCCTCCTGAAATTGCACCTATTAGAGCAAATATGCTTACCTCTGTGTGGCTTAGCGTTTTGCAGTTTGCTAATGCATATGCAATACACAATGTCGCCACAATAGTTGTCAGCATAACAACTACCAGCATAATCTGACGAAACTTTCTGTCAGATTTTCTTTCCAGTTCATGTGCTTCCAACTGCTCTTTGTCTAATATAAGCACTATGTCCTTTTTTTCCATCTGTCTTTTCTCCTTTTCCTGCATGTTTTCTTACCTCCAATACATTTTCTCTATATTTAATTTTACCAAATTTTTAGTCAGAAGTCAATTTATGTAAATTATCATCATATAATAAATATTTAGAAAAAGCATATGAAATATGTTAAAATACTACCTGTAAAGTAGGCATTTGAATCTTCATATGCTTTTGCTAATACTAAAATGTAATTTCACTTATCATTTTCATTTTTAGTATATCTTTCTTCCTACAACCGCAAACCTACCATCTTCTACATAATATGAACAAGTAGATAATGTAATTAATTGGTCTCCATAGCTGGCTGTTGCGTCAATAGGATATAATGAAGCATTTTTAGCATTTTTTACAAATTGATTATATTCTTTTTCTGATTCATTATTAATGAATTGATAATAACGAAACACATCTTTCTCTGATTTATAATATACTCTTGATTTAAAAACAGAAATAATCTCATATTGTGCATCTTCTTCTGCTGTTGTAAAACGAATTACTGGATGTTGACTATAAAAACTTTTCTTTTCATATTTTAATAATTCTTGAAACATCATACCATTTCCTAAATTATGCCCATAAATTAATAGATTATTACTTGGTATATTCCAATTATAATTTGCATCTAAAAAAATCGCTCCGTTTTTACTATTTTCTTTTTTATAATTATGTGTCATATAATAACTGTTATCTGTTCCTTGTAATACTGGATAATTAACATTTGTATTTTCAATTTCCAGCCACCCCACAATGTCTGCGTTTTGTTCTTGTAACTGTTTTACTTGCAACATTCTTTCTGTTTCTTGTGTTTTTTCTTCTATGTTTTCTGTTGCTGTTGTATCTTTGTTTTCTTCTAAATTTGCTTCAACGTTTTCTGTTTCATTTTCTAAATTATTTTGTACAAATTCATTTGTATCTTCCATTGTGAGTATATTTGTTGTATTCAATAATTTGCTTTGTTCTTTTGCTTCTTTCTTCAATGAAAAAAAATTTATGATATAAATTATAGATAATGCCATCAATATACTCAAAAGTAAATAAATAATTACATGTATTTGTCTTCTTTTCGCTTTTGTTTTCTCTTCCATGTTCACTCCTTAAATTTAGTATATAGATAAAATAAGGATAGACGCTTTTGTCTATCCTTTTTTATTGTAAATATGAACGATAAAAGCTTTGTTTTAATTAACGTTCAATTTTATTATTTCTCTTTTTCATAGCAATCATAACAGCTGATGATAATATAATTGCTAATACAGCTAATCCTAAATAATTTTCTACACCTGTTTTTGGTGTTTCATCTTTTTCTTCAACTTTTGGTTCTTCTTCTGGTACAGTTGCTTCCACTATTGAAATTTTTGCGTAAATAGTTGTATCTGCATTTAATGGGTCATCAAAATTAAATTCTGCCCCATAATCTGCACTTGTATAGAATCCATCAATTTTTTCATTATCTTCTAATACAATATGTGATTTTACTAAGTCAGCAGTAATTTTTGTTCCTTCATTTGCTGTAAATTTGATTTCTTGTTCATTAACCATAACTGTTACAATTACTTTTTTATCACCTGCATTTCCATTTACCTTATCTGGTACAGCTGTTTCAGCAACAACATTGTTGTATTGGTCTGTTAATACAACTTTGTCATCTGTTAAAACGATTTTATTTGTTGTATCTGGTGTGTTATTAATTGTAAATTCTGTTAAGCTATCATTTTCAGCCACTCTTACAACATTTTCCTTCGAATCTGATGTTAAAACACCATTCATTGTTAATGTTGGATTATTTGTTGCAGATGCTCCTTTTGCAATTTCAATACCATTATTAGAAGTAGTTCCGTTATATCCTAAATGTAAATCTATAACTTCAACATTACCACCATTAGCAAGAACCCCACCATATTTAAATCCTGTTATAGAAACATTGTTTAATATAACAGTTGCTCCATCATAAGCTTGTACACCATATTTAGGTCCATTTTGTAAGTTAATATTTTTTAATGTTAATTTACCAGCTGATAATTGTGCTGTGAACATAGTTTGATTTCCTGATGTTGACGTCCAATCACTAGAACCTGTAATTGTATGTCCGTTACCATCAATTGTAATTTGTTTTTGTATAACAATTGGTGCTTTAACTGTAATATTATTTTGTAAAGTAATTGTTTCTCCATCACCAGCACTAGAAATAGCACTAAGTAAAGAACTTTCGTCTGTAACCGGTGTTGCAGCTTTTGTAAAATTAGGTATAAATAAGCTAATTGTTAAAATTGCTATAAAAAATATAATGAATTTTATTGTTTTATTCATTTTTTCACCTCCACTAATTGTATTTTTTCCTTTTTTTCTTTTATTTATTTATAAATTTTTTAATAAAATTTTTCCAATTTTGTCGCATTGGGGACGGGTAAATTTGGGTAAATTGGGGACGTTTCCTTTTGGACATTTTTGTCCATTTGGGGACAGATGTATGGATTGACCATGGGTCAATCATCATATATCTGTCCCCAAATGGACAAAAATGTCCAAAAGGAAACGTCCCCAATTTACCCAAAAAGAAACGTCCCCAATTTACCCAAATTTACCCGACACTTACATAGCTTTTTTATATAAAGCAATAAAATCTTCTTTTGAAGTTTCTCTTGGATTACCTGGTTTACATGGGTCTTCCATAGCTTTATCTGCAAGCATTGAGAAATCTTCTTCTTTTGCTCCATAGTCTTTTATTGTTTGTGTTATTCCAACTTCTTCTCCTAAATCTCTTACTCTTTCTACTAATGTTTTTATTAATTCTTCTTTTGTATAGTTATCTGCTGGATATCCTAATACTTTTAATATATCTTTATATCTTTCATAGCAAACTTCTCCATTGTATTCAAGTACTGTTGGTAATAACATTGCATTTGCTATTCCGTGTGGTGTATCATATACTGCTCCTAGTTGATGTGCCATTGAGTGGCATATTCCTAATCCTACATTTGAGAATCCCATTCCTGCTATATATTGTGCCATTCCCATTGTGTTTATTGCTTTTTGAGACTTTTCATTTACTGCTTCTGCTAAATTATCAAATATTAATTTAATTGCTTTTAAGTGGAACATGTCTGACATTTCATTATGAGCTAATGTTATATATCCTTCTATTGCATGTGTTAATGCATCCATTCCTGTTGCTGCTGCAAGTGTTTTTGGCATTGATGCCATTAATTCTGAATCTACTATTGCAACTATTGGTATGTCATTTGGGTCTACACATACCATTTTTATTTGTCTTTCTTCATCTGTTATAACATAATTTATTGTAACTTCTGCTGCTGTTCCTGCTGTTGTTGGTAATGCTATTATTGGCATTCCTCTATTTACTGTATTAGATGCTCCGTTTAATGATTTTATATCTGCTCTATCTGGGTTTGTCATTACTATTGATATTCCTTTTGATGTATCAATACTTGAACCTCCACCAACTGCTACTATTACATCTGCTCCTGATTTTTTGCATGCTTCAACTCCATCTGTAACATTTTTTATTGTTGGGTTTGGTTTTATTTCGTCATATAAATCATATTCTATATTTGCTTCTTTTAAAATGTCTTCTACTTTTTTAGTAACTCCTGCTTCTACTAATGATTTATCACTTACTAAAAATACTTTTTTAAAGTTTCTTTTTTTGATTTCCTCTGGTAAAACATCTCTTGCTTTTTCTCCAAAATATGATGTTTCATTTAAAACAAATTTAATTGCCATTTTTTATTCCTCCTTAGTTTTTATTATTTCCTTTTATCCTTTTTGATATTCAGATGGTATTTCAAATTCACTATCATCTACATTATATTCTATATTTACTTGTAATAATTCTTCTTTATCATTAATTGTTGTTTTGATATATTTTAAATTATTACCTTTAAAATAGAATTTTATTGTTGTTTCTTCTTCATTAATACTTTGTTCTATTGGTTCTAACCAAAAATATGATGTTCCTTTGTATTCTTCACATTCATATTTATCCCCGTCTAACTCTTCTTGTGTTTTTGTTGGTTCTTGGTTATTTATTAAATCTTGTATTATTGTTGCTAATTCTGTTAGTTCTAACTCATTATTTAGATATTCATAATATTTTTTTGTATCTTCTTGTAGTAAATATGTATTTCCATCTCGTACAATTTGTGTTGTTAATTCTCCTTCAAGTGTTAAATCTTTGCGTGCTTGATTATTTTTTCTTTTTATTACCATTTTATTTTCATTATCTAGTGTCGCTTCAAATGAATATGTTAATTTATCATTCATTTTTTCATATACTTTTGAAAGTCTTGTATTTGTTCTATTTTCTTCATCAGATGCGTTTGTTTTTGATTGGTTATTTACAACTAGAAATATTATTAAACATACTACAAGTATTGCTATTACAGAACTTACTGCTATTATTATTTTCTTCTTTTTACTCATTTTTCACCTCCTATAAGGCTATTTATGATTTTATTTAATCTTTCTATTACATGATAATGTTTTTCATATAGTACAAATTATTTGTACTATATGAAAAACTATTATACTTTTAGTTTATAAACTTATAATATATTTTTTAATACTATTGTTTTAACTCTTGACATTTCTTGTAATGTTGTTAAAACTCCTTCATTTCCTATTCCAGAATGTTTCCATCCTCCAAATGGCATTTCAAATGAACGATAGAAGCTTGCTCCATTTACTACTGCTCCTCCACATTCTAATCTGTCTGCTATTTTCATAGCTCTTGAATAGTCTTTTGAAATTACACATCCACATAATCCATATGATGATTGGTTTGCAATTTCTATTGCTTCTTCTACATCATCAAATCCTATTACAGAGATTACTGGTCCAAATATTTCCATATCTTTTGCAACTTCCATGTCTTTTGTTACATTATCTAATATTGTTGGGTAATAGTATGCATCTTCTCTTTTTCCTCCACATACTACTGTTGCTCCTTCTGCTACCATTTGGTTTACTTGTTCTTCTATTCTTTTTGCTGCATTTATATTTATCATTGGTCCCATATCTGTATCTTCTTGCATTGGGTCTCCTACTTTTAAGTTAGAGATTACTTCTTTCATTCTATCTATAAATTCTTGTTTTCTTGAATTATGGATTAAGAAACGTTTACTTGCACAACATACTTGTCCGCCATTATATAATCTTCCCCAAATTGTTTCTTTTACTGCTAAATCCATGTCTCCATCTTCTAAGAATATAAATGCATCATTTCCACCTAATTCTAACATTACATGTGTTAAGTTTTTAGATGCTGTTCCCATTGTTTGTATTCCTGCTGATGTTCCACCTGTTAATGATACTAAGTGTACTCCTGGATGTCTTGCCAATGCTTGACCTGCTGTTGGTCCATCTCCTGTTACTATTTGGATACATCCTGCTGGTACTCCTGCTTCAATCATTAATTTTACATATTCTATTAATGTTAATGGGTTATAGTTTGATGGTTTTACTATTATACTATTTCCCATCATTAATGCTGGTGGTACTTTTTGGCAGAATAGGTCACTTGGGAAGTTAAATGGAATTATTGCTGCAATTACTCCTATTGGGTATCTTTTTGTTATTTGCATAGTAGTTTCTTGTCCAGCTTCTGTTCCTGCTGGTATGCTTTCTCCATATAGGTGTTTTGCTCTTTCTATAAATCCTCTTGTTCCTATTCTAACATTTGCAACTTCTGCCCTTGCTTCTTTTATTGGTTTTCCTGTTTCGTTTGATAATAGTGTTGCTAATCTTTCTTTGTTCTCTTCTACTAAATCAACAAATTTATATAATATATCTGCTCTTTCATATATAGATACTTTTTCCCATTTCTTTTGTTCAATCATTGCAACTTTTACTGCTTCATCTATATCTTCATCTGTTACATTTGGAACTGTGTCTATTAATTCTTGTGTTGCTGGATTTACGACTTCTATTTTAGCTCCATTTGAAGCCTCTTTCCATTCATAACCAATTAAATTTTTCACACTTGTTTCCTCCTTTTTATCTAAATGTACATTTCTACATACCATAACCTCTCCATCTTTGTAGCTTGTTGTTGTACATTCATATTTTACATTTTTTTCATTATTTCCGAGTTTTTGGTTTTTCCCCTGTCCTTCATTTACCAAATGCTGTGAATGAAAGCATTAATCCTCCTGTTGTGTTTGCTCCATGGTCTTTTACTCCATATTCTCCAAATGTAAATACTGCAATAAATGGAACTCCGTTTGCTTCTTTTTTTAGTTGTTTTGCAACTTCATCAATTCTATCTCCTATTCCTAATCTTCTTCCTCCACAATGGATAAGTAAATATGCTCCTACATCTCCATTCATTTGTTTATTTAATGTTTTCATTGTTTTTCCTGTTGAATTGATTAATTCATCAACAGATGCTTGCATTTGAATTACTGCTGTATTTACTGCTAAATTTGCTCCTATATTCATTGAACCATCTTTATTTCCGAACATTGGATGACGAATCGCTATTAAATCTCCTAATCTATCTTTTACTCCTAATGGTTCTGTTATAGTTGATACTAATAAATTATTTCCTTCTAAGTCTTTTAATTTTTTACCTGTCCACTCAGCATATTTTTTAATTGCTGGAACTCCATCAATTTCCATTAATGTTCTAGCACCTTTTATTTTTGTAATAACTCCTGAGTTTGTAGTTTCATGATATGCTCCTGTGTATTCATTTTTCATTTCTTTATCTGTATAGAAAAATGCTACTGCTACACCATCTGCAAATATATTGTCATTTGTGTATATACTCCATTTTCCTTCTACTGTATTATCTGCTGCACTTCCTCCAAATACAGGTACTCTTCCTATAACATCTTCTATTCCTTTTATATAGATTTCTTCTTCTGCTGGTGAAGCTACCATATAGAAATATGCTGGTGCATCTGTTCTTCCTGCTTTTTTCATTGCTTCTATTGCTACTTTTCTTCCTGTTTCTCTTGGGTCATCTCCTCTTGGTGAACTAGCTACTCCTACTTCCATTTCTGGATCTCCTAATGCTAGGATTCCTGTAAATCCATTTTCTGATGAAATAAATCCATCTGGTACGATTAGTCCTGCACTAGATGTACAACCAATTATTGGTGCTGTACCTAATTCTGATTTAGCTCCTTCTATTACTTTTGCTACATCACAATCAACTGATGTATATAAAAAAGCTACTTTTGTTTGAACTAAATCTACTACTGCTTTTTTTGCTGACTCCTTTCCTTGCACATAACTATCTTTATCTGTACTCCATGCCACATTTGATTTTAACATAACGATTCCTCCTTCGTATTTTTATATACTTAGATTATACCAATAAATTTTTTTTATAACAATATTTTTTAAAAATGTAATATAAATGTAATATTTTGTATAACTTTTTAATAGAAATTTTAAAAAGGCGGTATATATTTTTTTGGTTAATTTCTTTTTATTATCTTACCAAAAAATAATTATATACCACCTTTTGAATTATTTTTATAAAATTATAATTTCATTTGAATATAAATTTGTAAAAAATTTTATATGCTATTATGTTTATTTTAATTAGTCTCCTAAGTTTATTCCAATATTTCTTGCTGTTATTACTAAGTCATGGTCCATTGTTACTTTTCTGATATTGCTTTCTGCTGTATTTCCTGAAACAGCTCCTATTTTTTTGTTATTTCCTACAACATCTTCTAGTGTTGCATAATCTAATTTACCATTTTTTAATACTGCCAATGTTCCAAATTTTCCTTCTAATGCTAATTGCATTGCTTTTACTCCATATTTTGTTGAAAGTACCCTATCAAATGCTGTTGGTGTTCCACCTCTTTGCATATATCCTAATGTTGTATTTCTTGCTTCTAGACCTGTTAGTTCTTCTAATTGTTTTGCAACAACTTCTCCAACTCCTCCTAGTCTATTATTATCAACACCTTCTCCATTGTCTCTTTTTCCTTTTATTGTAATATCTCCACCCTTTGGTTTTGCTCCTTCTGCTACTACTATTATGCTAAAGCTTTTTCCTCTTTTTCTTCTATTTTCTACTTTTCTTGCTACACTTTCTATATCATATGGTATTTCTGGTATTAATGCAGCATCTGCTCCACCTGCTATTGCAGATTCTAATGCTATCCAACCTGCATATCTTCCCATTACTTCTAATACCATTATTCTATGATGTGTTTCTCCTGTTGTGTGTAATCTGTCTATTGCTTCCATTGCAACAGATACTGCTGTATTATATCCAAATGTGATTTCTGTACATGCAACATCATTATCTATTGTTTTTGGAACTCCTATTACATTTACACCTTTTGTATAAAAATCTCTTGCTGATTTTTGTGTTCCATCTCCTCCTAGTGTAAAGATACAGTCAAAACCTGCTTCTTTTATGTTTTGTACACATACATCTGATAAATCTTTATATTCTACATTTCCATTTTCATCTACTACTTTATAATTAAATACATTTGCGTTTGTTGATGAACCTATTATTGAACCACCTTTTGGTAATATTCCTTTTGCATCTCCATTTCCTGCTGTTGATAATAATTCAAAGTCTTTTTTTAGTAGTCCGTTATATCCATCTATTATTCCATAACATTCTATTCCATGATTTTCTGCTGTTTTTACTATTGCTCTTATTACCGCATTGAATCCTGATACGTCTCCTCCATTAGCTAAAATCGCAACTTTTTTTAACATAAAAATCCTCCCTTTCCTTTTTTGTCCACAAACATTATTATATCAATATTATTTTTTTTTACAAGAGGTTTTGGAAAAAAGTTTTGGATTTTCGTATCTTGTATAGAAATTTCTGTTCTTATCTAATCACATTCAACATTAATCTCATAAAACATTCCATGTTTCTTCTACTTTATTCTCTATTACCGGTATCTGTTTTTCTGTAACATTAGGATTTAAAATAACGACTGGGCGTACTCCACCA
Source organism: uncultured Clostridia bacterium (assembly GCA_944387495.1). Classification (GTDB taxonomy): domain Bacteria; phylum Bacillota; class Clostridia; order TANB77; family CAG-508; genus CAG-269. The sequence goes on from CALXFD010000009.1 coordinate 9,460, forward strand.
TAATACTCATAACTATCACCATCATTTGAATCAAAGAAAGATGCAAATCCAGCTAGAACAGCATTGTCTATTCCTAAAGTATTTATATCCTTGGCAACTAACGCTATACTAAATCCTGCAAAACCTTTCCATCCATGTTTTCCAGATGATGCAAGCCAATAATTTTTTCCCTTTCTATTATATTCTGTATCACTAAATAACATGTCATATGCTCTTGTATTAGATATTGTCACATATGGACATGTATCTATTTGCGAATTAATAGTATACATATATGCATCAACTTTATCTGATACTGTTGTTTTTTTCTTTCCATTTATCCAACTTTCTGGTGTATATTGGTCTGCATAATTATATTGAGTTCCATATTGTTGTCCGTTCAAATATCCACTTATATTATATTTTTTTATATCTTCTTCTGTATTTATTCCTACTACATCATTAATATCATCTATATTTACACTTCTAGCCTCTATTGCATATTCATTTTTATACAATGCTCCTATGCTATTTAATATATTTACTCCATTGATATATGCTTTTGCTCCATACATAAGCAAATATGGTACTTTTTGACCTGATACCTCTGTATTACTTTTCATTGGACTTCCTGCTATTAATTTTATTCCTCCTGTTTTCTCATCTTTTCCTAGAACTCTCCAATTTAATTGATTGTTTGAAACGTCATATACTTGATCTTTTATAAGTCCATAAAAATCGAAATCGCTATCGTCTACTCCTGTATCTGTTGCATACGCAGTATAAGTTCCACTCATTGGATTTTTATAATCCACATAATCACCTATATTTAATTCTCCTGAATCATACATCTCTACTAGTCTCTTTCCTTGATTACTACCATCTACGTATTCATCTATCTTGTTTTCTAAATCATCTATCGTATCTTGTTCTTCTTGACTTGCTTTTTCATATTCATCTCTTGCCTCTTGTGCTTTTGTTAGCACTCCATTTTCTCCTGTTAGCATCGCTATACTTACTCCTGCAAGGATTAGAAGAACTATGATAGTTATTACTAACGCGATTAGTGTTATTCCCTTATTATAATGCCTTTTTAACTTTTCCTTTTTTGCATTTGTTTTTTTCATTCTCTTTTTCCTCCCTTTTTTCTTTCTAGCTCTTTCTCTTTTTTTAGTTATAACTTCTTTTATTATTTGAGCTTTTGTATTTTTTATCCTCTTTTATTAGTATAATTTTTGTTTTATTTATTGTCAATGTGTTTTTATCACTTATAATAATTCTGTAATTTAATTGTAATAATTTTTTATTTCTTATTTATCTTTTCATAACTTTATGGATTATTGTATAAAATCTCTTAAATATGAACAAATCTAGCTTTGCTAAAACTTTTCTCTATTTAGACATTATAGATTTTTTATTTAAGTTTTAGCTAAGCGTTTAAGATTTGTTGCGCGAAAAATTTATTTTTCTGTGCATCTGTTTTTTTGCTCTTATAGGAAAGTTTCTGTTTTAAAGACTTAACTTTTTGAAATATCTTCATTCTCTTTTTAAGAAAATAATGCACTTTCCTATAAGGTAAAAAATAGCAAAATTAAACCTATATTTTTCTTGTATATTCACGATTTTTATAACTTAAAAATCGCAATATACTTTATAGGTTTAATCTTGCTATTTTTATTAATTTATTTATTTTCTCTAAACTAATTGTGTGTGTGTGTGTGTGTGTGTGTACTCCCACAAGGTTTTCAGCGGTTTTGAACATTCTTCATTCCTCTTTTGAATTTTTTTATTAATCTCATAATATCATTTATCTATTTTCTTTGCAATATTCGTAATCAAATTGTAATATTTGATATTTTATGTTTAACATTTTATACTACCGCAAATGTTAGCTCTCCTTTTGCTGCTACTTTTCCGTCTACTGTTGCTATTGCTTCTCCTATTCCTATTGGTCCTTTTCTTTTTATTATTTTAACTTCTAGTTTTAGTCTATCTCCTGGCACTACTTGTTTTTTAAATCTTATTTTGTCTATTCCTCCAAATAGTGCATTTTTTCCTTTGTTTTCTTCCATTGATAAAATTGCTACTGCTCCTGTTTGTGCTAGTGATTCTACTATTAATACTCCTGGCATTATTGGATTTCCTGGGAAATGACCTTTAAAATAGTATTCATCTTCACTTACATTTTTATATGCTGTGCAACTTTCTCCTGGCACATATTCTTCTACTTCATCTATCATTAAAAAAGGTTCTCTTTGTGGTATTATTTCTTTTATTTCTTCTTTATTTAACATTTTTTATTTTCCTTTCTAAATTATTTTTATAAATTATATTTATTATTTATTACAATTTTTTATGTAATATTTATATATTTGTAAATATAATTTTTTGTAATTCCAATTTATATATAATTTAAATTCACATAAAATTTGATTTTTTTAGTAAGTTATGGTATAATTTGTATCAGATAGTGTACATACACTATCATTTATGGGATTGGCAAACTCCTTAATATTCTAAACTTTCAAATCTCTGCTTCATATAAACCCATTTAGCCAAGCCAATCCCATAAAAGGGAGGAATTTTATTTTCCTCCCTTTTTTATTATATAGGAAAAATCGGAAGATTTTGACGCCTATAACGTGAGATTATTTTAATTTTATTAAAGGACTACCATATTCAACTACATCTTCATTATTTACACAAATTTCTACAACTTCTCCGTCAAATTCAGATTCGATTTCGTTCATTAATTTCATGGCTTCTACTATACATACAACTTGCCCTTTGTGTATTTTATCTCCAACTTTTACATATGGAGCTTTATCTGGTGCAGAGCTTGCATAAAATGTTCCTACCATTGGTGATTTTATTATTTTATAGTCTTCTTCCTTTTTTTCAACTGGTGTAAGTGCATTTTGTTCTTGTTGTTTTACTACTGGTACTGTCATTGGTGCACTTGCTTCTATTACGTGTGGTTCTACTATTACTTCTCTTTTTGTTCCTTTTTTCATACTTATTTTTACACCATCTGGGAATTCTATATCTAATGAATCTAATTTAGAATTGCCCATATCATCCATTAATTTTTTTATATCTTTATATTCCATGTTCTTCCTCCCAGTTTAATTTATTTTCATATTAATAATATACCACTTTGAACAATTTTTCAATATTATTTTATATTTTTTAAATTTATTATATTATAATTAACTAGTTTTTATTTTAGTCTTAGTTTACTTTTATTTAATAAAACAATTAAAATTTTTTAAGTTTCTATTTTATACTTACTCACATTTTTTTAATAATATACTACTATTATGTCCTCCAAATCCTAATGAATTTGACATTGCATATTTTACTTCTACTTTTCTTCCTTCATTTGGTACTATATCTAGGTCACATTCTTCGTCTGGTACTTTATAGTTTATTGTTGCTGGTACAAATCCTTCATCTATTGCTTTTGCACATACTATTGCTTCTACTCCTCCTGCTGCTCCTAATAGGTGTCCTGTGTGTCCTTTTGTTGAGCTTACCATTACTTTTTTTGCATTTTCTTCTCCTAATGCTGTTTTTACTGCTTGTGTTTCGCATGAGTCATTTAGGTGTGTTGATGTACCATGTGCATTTATATATGTAATTTCTTCTGGATTTACTTTTGCTTCTTCCATTGCTATTTTCATTGCTCTTGCTCCACCTTCTCCTCCTGGTGCTGGTGAAGTTATGTGATATGCGTCTGATGTTGCTCCATATCCTACTATTTCTGCATATATTTTTGCTCCTCTTTTTTTAGCATGTTCATATTCTTCTAATACGACAACTCCTGCTCCTTCTCCCATTACAAACCCACTTCTTTCTTTATCAAATGGGATACTTGCTCTGTTTTTGTCTTCTGATTTTGTTAATGCTTTTATGTTTGTAAATCCTGCTATTCCAAGTGGTGTTATTCCTGCTTCTGTTCCTCCTGCTAAAACTATGTCTTGATATCCATGTTTTATCATTCTAAAACTTTCACCTATACAATGTGTTCCTGATGCACATGCTGTAACCATTGCCATTGATTCACCTTTTGCTCCTATATCTATTGCTACATTTCCTGTTGCCATATTTAATATTCCCATTGGTATATACATTGGTGATACTCTGTCTGGTCCTTTTTCTACACATTTTCTATTTTCTATTTCTATTGTTTCTATTCCACCTATTCCAGAACCTATTATTATTCCTACTCTTTCCATGTTTTCTGTTTCTTTGTCTAATCCACTATCTTGCCATGCTTCTCTTGCTGCTACTATTGCATATTGAGAAAATTTGTCTAATCTTTTTGCTTCTCTTTTGTCAAAATAATTTTCTGGGTCATAGTCTTTTAATTCTGCTGCTAATTTAACTTTAAATGTTGTTGTATCAAATTTTGTAATTTTGTCTATTCCACATTTTCCTTCTTTAATACCTTCCCAAAAATCTTTTGCACTATTTCCTATTGGAGTTAATGCTCCTAAACCTGTTATTACTACTCTTCTTTCCATCTTCTCTAATCCTTCCCTTCTTTACATTACCATTCCGCCATCTATATTTATTACTTGACCTGTTATATATGAACTTTCTTCTGAACCTAAGAAATATGCTAAGTTTGCAACTTCTTTTGCTGTTCCCATTCTTTTTAATGGTATTTGATTATGTATATTTTCTTTTACACTGTCTGATAATACTGCTGTCATATCTGTTTCTATAAATCCTGGTGCTATTGCATTTGCTCTTATATTTCTTGATGCTAATTCTTTTGCTACACTTTTTGTAAATCCTATTATTCCAGCTTTTGATGCTGAATAATTACATTGTCCTGCATTTCCTACTACTCCTACAACTGATGATAAATTTATTATGCTTCCTGTTCTTTTTTTCATCATATATTTTGTTACTGCTTTTGTAACTATATATGTTCCTTTTAAGTTTATTTCTATTACTTTATCAAATTCTTCTTCACTCATTCTCATAAGTAAATTATCTCTTGTTATTCCTGCATTATTTACTAATACATCTATTTTGCCAAACTCTTCTACTCCTTTTTTTACTACTTCTTCTATTTTTGTAGCATCTGTTACATCTGCTTGCATAATTAGTGCTTTTACACCTTTTTCTTCAAATTCTTTTTTTAATTCTTCTACATTTGTTTTTTCAGATACATAATTAATTATTACATTATATCCATTTTCCGCATATTTTAGTGCTATTTCTTTTCCTATTCCTCTTGAAGCACCTGTTACAAATACTGTTTTTGTTTCTTCCATTTTCTTTCCTCCTCAATTTAGATTATTTATTTTTGTTTTTATTTATTTGTTTACAATTTATTATCTTTAATTTTCATTATGTTCTTCTAAATATTGTTCTAATGTTTCAACATTGCTTATATTATATGTTTTAGCTTCACGAGCTTCTTTTTTAATAAATCCTGTTAATGTTTTTCCTGGTCCTATTTCTACATATTCTTCTATTTCTTCTTTTTGCATTAATTTAATTGCTTTGTCAAATCTAACTGGGCTTACTATATGTTTTGCTAGTATTTCTTTTATATCATCATTTTCTTGGTAATATGTACCATCTAAGTTTTTAATTACTTTTACTGTTCCTTTGTTAAATGTTACATTTTCTAATTCTTTTTTATATGCTTCTTTTGCTTTTTCTAATTTACATGTGTGGAATGGTCCACTTGTTTTTAATTTTATTACTCTTTTTGCACCTGCTTCTTTTAGTTTTTCAATTGCTTCGTCTATTGCACTACTTTCTCCTGATATTGCTGTTTGTACACTACAATTGTAGTTTGCTGGTACTATAAATTTTCCTTCATTTTCTATTTGTTTACATATTTCTTCTATTTTACTTGAATCTAAACCTATTACTGCTGCCATTGAATATTCTTCATCTGGTAATAGGTTTCCCATATAATATCCTCTTTTTTGGATTAATTTTATTCCATCTTCAAAACTAATTATTCCTGAATAAATTAATGCTCCATATTCACCTAAGCTTAGTCCTGTTGCTATTTGTGCATTTATATTCTTTGTTTTTAAGATTTCTAGAATTGCTAAACTTGTTGTTAATATTGCTATTTGTGTATTTTCTGTTTTATTTAATTCTTCTTCTGGTCCTTCAAAACAGATTTTTTTTACATCTATTCCTGAGATTTTTGAAGCCTCATCATAAATTTTTCTAGCTTCTTCGTATTTTTCATAAATATCTTTTCCCATTCCTACTACTTGTGCTCCTTGACCTGGGAATAAAAATGCTCTTTTCATTAAACTTCATCCTTTCATCTTTTATTATTTATGTATATATTTTTTAAAACTCTAATAATATACTTCCTGTATTTAAACCTCCACCATAACCAAGTAAAATTATTTTATCTCCGCTGTTTAGCAATTTTTGCTCTTCCATATCATTTAAAGCTATTGGTATACTTGCACAAAATGTATTTCCTCTTTCTTGTATATTTATATACATTTTTTCTAAATCAATATTAAGCCTATTTGCTATTGCTTTCATTATTTTTAAATTTGATTGATGTGGAATAATATATCTTATTTCATTTATATTTATATTAGCTTTTTGTAATAATTCATTAATGTTTTCTACTGTTTTTGTTACTGCATATTTATATACTTCTTTTCCATTCATATAAATATTTTCATTTACTGCATTTGTTAATATCATATTTTCATCTGATTCTGCTTTTATATTTGTTACATAAATCTTATTTTCATCTGACTTGCCAACCAATGTAGCTCCTGCTCCATCTGATAAGACTATTGCTGTGCCTATATCTTTTTTATCTATATTTTTAGATAATATATCTACTCCAACTACTAACGCCTTTTCTACTTTTTCTGTTTGTATATATAATTTTGCTATGTCAAATGCATTTATATAACCACTACATCCGGCTAAAATATCTAAGCTTATACAATTTTTTATTTCTAATTTCTTTTGAATATAATTTGCAATTCCTGGCATTAATATATTTGTACTTGTTGTAGCTACTATAATTAGCCCGAGCTCTTTCTTTAATTTTGTGATATCATTTCCTTTCTTTTCATATTTATTTATTAAGTCTTCAACTGATTTGTATGCTATATCTTCTATTTTTTCATTTTTAGCATAATATCTATTTTCAATTCCTGTTCTCTTTTTTATGTATCCATGTTCTAGATTTAAAAAATCTTCTATTTCGTTATTTTTTGTTTTTATTCCAGGAAGCTCTATTCCGTTTTCTAATATTTTAATGCCTTTCAATATTCTCCTCCTTTTTTAAGGTGCATATCAGCTTTTATTTTATCATTTTTTTGCGAAATTATCTATATTATATATACATTATTTTTGGTTTTTTTTCTATTAGTATGACTGGTCAAGTTTTATTTTTTTCTATTATTTAACTTTGCTATTTTTAGCAATAATGCAACATAACATGATTTGCAAAGAAAAATGACATAAAATGTCAATGTTTTTTTAATAAAATTTATGTAATAATATTTTTAATTAAATATTAAGGTGATTTTATGATTAAAGAAAAAAGAATGGCAAAAAATTATACTCAAGAGAAGATGTCAGAAATACTTGGTATAAGTCTTAGGCAATATGTACGTATTGACAATGAAGAAGCTTTGCCCAGAAGGGATGTTTTGAAAAATTTAATTATAGAATTAGAATTAAATGATTCGGAAATTGGAGAATATATAAGAATGATGGCAAATAAGACTGCTTAATCTTATTTGCCGTCATTCTTATGTATTCTGCTATTATTTTTTTACTGAGATATGTATATTTTCAATTTTTGCATTTAATTCTCTTGAAATAATATTTTGAATTTGAGCAACTTGTTCTTGTTTTAATTCTTCACTTGCTCCTATTATAACACTTACACTTTCTCCATTTACAAAAACTATATTATTGGAAAATCCTTTTGTGCTTATTAAATTTTCGCAAACCATTATACTATTTTTTGTATCATTAATCTTTTTTATTTCTTCTGTTGCACTTTGTTTTTGTGTTTCTAATGAGTTATCACTATTTAATACATTTTCATAACTTTCTAACATTTGTGAATACATTGTATCTCTTTCTAATTTTGATTTTGTAAAATAATCTCCTCCTACATTACTTGATGTTTCTACATCTTGTACAGTATTTGTTTTAGTAGTTTCATTTGTACTTACTACATTATCTTTTGTTTCATTTTCTACAATGTTTTCTTCTGAACTTTCATTTGTTACAACATCATTACTGCTTACTAATTCCGCATCGCCTATATCTGCAACTTGCATATCATCATTTGCTTCCATTTGCATACTTGTTTCTACTGATTGTTCATGAGTTTTAGTAGTAAAGTTTAAATATCCTGCAAATACCAGCATTAATGCAATTACATAAATAACTATTTGATTTTTCTTTAATATTTTTTTCATTTTTAAATTCCTCCTATATAAATAATTTTAATTCATTTCAAATACTTGTATTTTGTGTGTTGCAAGTCCTGTTGCTGCTTCTACTGCTTGAATTATTTTTGTTTTTACATCTACATTTTCTGCCCCTTTTGCAGTTATAATTGCTCCTTCTATTTTTGGTTCTATTATTTTCTTTGTGATTGGTGTTTTTTCTCCATCTTCTTCTTTATATATTATTTCTTTTTGAGTATCTTGTTCTTGTATTTTTCTTGTACCTCCTGATGTATCAGTTTCTTCTGTATTACTAGTTTTTGCATTTTCATTATACATTGGTATTACTTCACTTGATTCAGAATAGTTTATAAAAACATTTACTTCTCCAACTCCTTGTATTTTAGAAAGTATTTCTTCAAGTTCAGTTTCTAATTCTCCTTTTGCTTGGCTTGAAGTTTCTACTGTTTCATTCCCAGTACTTTTTGCTAATTGTTTTGAACTTGTATTTTCTTGTTTTACATCTTTACTTTTATCTCCATTCCATATTATATTTATTACTATTATTGTTATTATTAATATGACTATAAAAAACACTAAATTTTCAATTTTCTTTTTGTTATTTCCTTGTTCATTACTATCTTTTTGATTTAAGAATTTATTTAATTTATCTCTAAACATTTTTCTTCCACCTCATATTCTTCCATCAAGAATTTTTTTATATTTTGAATATCATTTCTAGTAATTTTTTCTTCTTTTTTCTCTTTATTATTGTTTTGTATTTGTGTATTTACTGGTTTTATTTTTTGTATTTCATTTACCATTTTATTTTCTATTGTTTCATTTTCTTCTTTTTTATTTTCTTCATTTTTTTCTATTTTTAATTTTATTTTAGAAATAGTATTATTTTCATCCTGAATATTTGCTTTAACTTTACATTCAGTAACTTCATAGCCTTTTTCTTCTATTTTTTTTGTTATATCTTTTTCTAGTTCTTCTACATATAAAACTTGTATTCTTTCATCCATTGATGTTTGGTCTACTGATGTTTCTACTGAACTATAATTATTTAGCTCTTTACTCAAATCTATATTTTCTACATTAAACAGAGTTCTATTTTTTATAAATGGTGAAATTATAGTAAATAAAATATATAATCCCATAACCATTCTTATGTATTTTTTAGTTTTGTTATTAGGTAACAACATTTCTAATATTGAAACAATTACAATGGCAAGTCCAAGTCCCTTTGCCCAACTGCTCAAAAATTCAATCATAAAACCACCCTTTTTATTATCTATACATCATTCCTGTATTAGAAATTTTTAAAACCAATGCTGTACCTATAATTAGCATTACTGAAATTGCACATAATACTGCTAAAAATATTTTAAATATATCTGCCATTTGGTCTATTAGACCTACTATTTTTTTATCTGCTATTGGTTCTGTTATTGCAGACAGCAATTTATATGCTATTGTCAATATTGCTAATTTTATTATTGGCATTATACATATTCCTATTATAATAATTACTCCAACTAGTCCAACAGCATTTTTTAAAATTATCCCACTACCTAATACAGTATCTACTGCATCTCCTAGAATCTTTCCTACAACAGGAACTGCTGAACTTACAACTGCTTTGGCTGTTTTTGCTGTTATTCCATCTACACTACTAGATAAAGTTCCTTCTAGTGAGACTACTCCTACAAATATTGTTAATATAATTCCTAAAAACCATACAACTCCTGATTTTATAAATCCTGATATTTTTTGAATTTGAAAATTATCTGATATTTTTGATATTACTACTAAACTTGTAAAGACTAAAACTATTGGTATTATTATTGTTTGTATTACATTTCCTATAAAATTTATCATAAATAATATTATTGGTTCTAATATACTACTTGTCGCTATGTTTCCTGTATATAACATTAATGATATTAATAATGGAACAAGTAAATTCATAAATCCTACTAGATTACTTGTTGTATCTTGTACTAATTTAACTATATCTGATATATTTGTCATTATTATTGTTACAATTAATATATATTGAACATAATAAATTAATTTTGATATTCCGTCATTTTCTAAACTTTCACTAATTGATTTTAAAATACTATGTATTACTATTATTACCAATATACTTCCTAATGCTTTTAATCCTGTAATAACTTCTTTTCCTAAAACAGAAAAGAACTTTTGGAATATTGTTTGATTATCCACTTCTCCTTTTATTGCACTATTTAAGATTTCTCCAATATCTATTCCTTGAAAAAATTCTCCTCCATAGTTTTGAGCCTCTTCTATAAAGTCATTTATTCCGAATTCATTTTGTTGTTCTTCTATTGTTTCATTAATACCTTGTCCTTCTGTACTTTCTTCATTTTGGCTTACAGATTTTGATATTGGCATAAAAATTATTTGCAATATTGTTATTATATATATAATTGTAAAAACTTTTTTTAATTTTTTCATTTAGCTTTTGTTTTTACTCCTTTTATGGCAATATTTTTAAAATTAATTCTAATAAGCTAGATATTATTGGAATTGACATTGATATTATTATTATTTTACTGCCTAACTCTATTTTGCTTGCTATTGCTCCTTCTTCTGAATCTTTACATATACTTACTGCAAATTCTGATAAAAATGCTATACCTGTTATTTTTATTAATAATGTTATAAATGTGCTATTTATTGATGCCTTATTTGCTATATTTTGTATTAAATTTATTATTCCTGTTAATTGAGCCAATACTAAACCTAAAATTAATACTCCTGTTAATAATCCAACGTAAATTGCAAATTCTGGTTTATATTGTTTTAATAAAATTATTATTATTAAAGCAATTAATGCAATTCCTACAATCTTTATAATTTCCATAATAATCTTTCCTTTTATTTAGGGTTTGTAATTATAAATTAAAGATTGTTCTTACTGTATCAAACAATCCACTAATTTCTTTTATTACCATTGTAAGTACTATTACCAATCCAGCAAGTGTAGTCATCATAGCTTGGTCTTCTCTTCCTGCTCTTACTAATACTTGATGTAATACTGCAACTAATATACCTATTGCTGCAATTTTAAATAATAAATTTATATCCATATGTATTAACATCCTTCCTTTAATCTTTTATATTTTTCTTATTTTATATAAATTTAGCTTAATATGTCTTTTATACTTAGATTTTCTAAGTTTTTAAATTAATATAATTACAATTACTAAACCTATTGTTGTTCCAAGTCTACTATATAATTTTTCATTTTTGTTTTTTTCTTCTTGTGCCTGTTCTATCTGATTTTCTAAAAATTCTTGTGTTACTTCTATTTGGCTCACTTGTCCTTCTATGTCTGTTTGTCCAAGCATTTTAGATAACATTAATAATACATGTATATCTTCTTTTGTTAGGTTTGTCTGCACATCAAGCAAAGTTTTTTCCCAAGCTTCTCCGTGCAGTTGTATTTTCCATTTTTTCAACTGTTTTTGTAAATATATTACTTATATTTGGAATTGTTGTTTTGGCTATTTCTTGAAATATTTCAGATATTGGTTCATATGTAAATTTTATTTTTGATTTAAAAATATTTAGAGCATTTTTCATTTCTTCTAATTCTGCTAATCTATCTGTATATTTTTTTGATAAAAATTTTCCTATTATTGTAGATGATATAAAAATTAAAACTAGCATTATATATTTTACTGTTTGCATATAATCTTGTCCTTTCTTTTTGTATATTATATTCACTATATATTTAATTTAGAACTAATTTAATATTAATTTTATATCATAAAGTACAAGGTGCTAGAAATTTCTTATTCTCTATATAAAAATTATTTTTTCAATTTTCTTTTCTTCTATTAATTTATTAATTTGTGGATTACTTTTTATATCTTCTAAGTTTGAACCATGCATAGTAAAAATTCCTTTTACTCCTGATATTAAAGCTTCGCTTATTGCTTCTGCATCTTCTTTTGTTCCTATTTCATCACATGCTATCACTTCTGGCGACATTGTTCTTATTAAAATTTTCATTCCTTTTGATTTTGTTATATTTTCTATTACATCTGTTCTAATTCCTACATCATTTTGCGGTATTCCCCTATACATTGCTGCTATTTCTCCTCTTTCATCTACTACACCACATGTTTTACCTTTAAAATTTAGTTCTTCTATTCCATTACTTATTCTTCTTATAGCATCTCTTAAAATTGTTGTTTTTCCCTTCCCTGGTGGTGATACTATTAATGTATTGAAAATTGTTTGCTCTTTTAGGTTTAAAACTTGTCCTAAAATTTTATTTGAACAATTTAAAACTTGTCTTGCTATTCTAAAATTTAGACTTGTTACATATTTTATATTAATAATTTCTCCATTTTCAATTACTGCACTTCCCGTTAATCCTATTCTATGTCCTCCTTTTATTGTAATATATCCTTCACATATTTGTCTTTTATATGCATAAATTGAATTTTCACATATCCTTTCTAGTATTTGTAATATTTCTGATTGATTAATTTTATATTCAATCATTACATCTAAATTTCTTAATTTTATTATTATTGGTCTTTCTACTCTTATTCTTATTTCTTGTGCTTCTTCTTTTATTTGTGTATTTTTCATTATTGCATTATTTAAGATTTGTGCAATATTTGGTGGAAAATATTTTATTATTTCTTCCAATTTACCATCTCCTGGAATTTTTTATGTTTTTCTCCGTGTAGAATAATCTCTACTTTTTGTTTTAGTAAATATATATTTTTTTAATCAAAAAAAGAACATATATACTTATTATATATATATGCTCTTTTTTTATTTTTAGAACTTTTTATAATTATTTTTTGTTTATTACTGCCCTATAAATTAATCCTGTATTTTCATCTCTTTCAAATTCTATTCTATAACCATCTTCAACATTTATACTACTTTTCATTAATGTTATGTTTTGTTCTGTGACTTCATATTCTTGCCCATCTAAATTTATTTCTTCTATTTTGTTATTTCCTTCTTGTTCATTATTATTTTGAATTGTTGTTAGTAGTCCTTTTACTGTTGCTCCTTTTGAATTTGTGCTTTCATATAATTCAAACTTAGCATTAAAACTTTGAACTTCATTTTGGTTTACATTTGAAGCATCTCCGTTTGTTGATATAAAATATTTTGGCAATATATTTTCTAATGGGTCTTGTGCTTCTGTTATATTAAGTTCTTGTAAAAATGTTTCATTTACTTGAACTAATCTTTCATCTATTGCTGTTAATAAGTTTGTTACATATTCATCATCTTTTTCATTTAATATAACTGTATTTTCACTATTCAAATCTTCTATTTGAACACTATCTGCAAATTTAATTGAATTATTTATTGTATATTGATATGTTGCATTAGATGTTGTTACAGTTTCTTCTGTATTTTCCTCTTCTCCGTGTTGGCTCTTCTATTATCTTTCCTGTGTTATCTATTATAAATTGATGATTTGTATTTATAAATGTTATACTAAATCTGTTTGCTTCTTCCATTTCTAATTGCATATTTGCATAATTTTCGTTTGTTCTTGCATTTAATCTATTTTCTATATCTGTATCTGTAATTGTATTTGCATCTTGTCCATTTAATAATCTTTCTGATTTTGCATCTGCAACAAGAGTTTCTACACATTCTCTTTCTTCATCAATTGATAATTTTTGAGTTTCATTTTCTTCTGCAACATATGGTGTTTCTAGTTTTATTTCATAAGTTTCATTTATATTTTGCATTGTATCTAACCCTGCAAATTTTACACTTATATTGATATTTTTTTCTTGCTCACCTTTTATTTGTCCAATCAAATTATATGTAACTTCTGAATTATTGTCTGTTTTTGATACAGTTATTGTACTTTCTCCTATTTTTATATTTATGTTTGTAAGTTGTCCTTTTGTTTCATATAATACAATTTCTGCTTCTTCATTTAAAGAATCAATATTATTTATTTGTTTTTCTATAATACTTTTACTTATTTTTGTTGTTCTACTATTTACCATTGCTAAATAATTGTTAATTTTCTTGATTAATTCTTCATCTGTTTCTAATTTTTCTAATATTGTTTTAGATATATTTTTTACATCATCTGATGTTAATGATAATTTATATCCAGTTGTACCATTTTCTTCTATTTTGCTAAATTTGTCATCTGATAATTGATTTTTTATTGGAGAGATATAATTATTATATAAATTTGTTAATTCTTCTCCTGTTATTTTTAAATTTTGGATATTATCATATTTTTGTTTTAGTTCACTTATATCTGCATTTTGGCTTATATTTTGTTCATTTATATTAATACCTACATAATTTTTACCAATATATTTTGTTTGTATTGCAACCAAATCTCCAACTTTTCGATAGCTTAATGGAAATTGAACATCATCTGAATAATTTAGTGATATGTTGTTTTCTTCTTTATTACTTGGTTTGTCATATTTCCCTTCATACGAAATATTAAAATTGTTAGTTTGTTCAAGTTCTGTTTCTTTATTTGGTATAGAAATATTAAATTTTACACTACCACTATTTTCATATGCTGTTTCATTTTGTTTATTTAGATATTCTTGTAAACTATCACCTATAAATCCATTTTTCGTACTGACAATTTGTGAGGCATATTTAAAAAATCTTTCTTTATCATTTTTAAATATATCTGTAAAGAAATATAGATATGAAAATATCCCCATAAAAATAAGTATTAATAATAATATAATAACAATTACTATTTGCAATTTTTTACTTTTGTGTTGTTTCATAACAGACCTCCATATTATTCTTCCCAGTTATGATAAACATTTGAAACATCATCTAAATCATCTAATCTATCTAATAATCTTTGCATTTTTTCTACACCTTTTTCATCTAATGATACTGTTGTTGTTGGAACCATTTGAACTGATGCTTCTAAAAATTCTAGACCTGCTTCTTCTAATTTTTCACGAACTCCTGAAAAATCTGCTGGTTCTGTTGTTATTTCATACACTTCATCTAGGCTTTGGAAATCTTCTGCACCTGCTTCTAATGCTAACATCATTAATTCATCTTCATCCATTTTGCAATTTTCTTTTTCTACTACTATTACACCTTTTTTATTAAACATATATGAAACGCAACCAGTTGTACCTAAATTTCCACCTGATTTATCAAATGCATGTCTTACATCTGCTGCTGTTCTATTTTTATTATCTGTTGATGCTTCAACTATTATTGCAACACCATTTGGTCCATATCCTTCATATACTATTTCTTCATAATTTTCATTATTTCCTGCACCAGCTGCTCTTTTTATTGCATTATTTATTGTATCATTTGGCATATTTGCTGCTTTACATTTTGCTATTACATCTTTTAATTTTGAATTTCCTGCTGGGTCTGCTCCTCCTTGTTTTACAGCTATTAATAACTCTCTACCTAATTTTGTAAAGATTTTTCCTCTTGCTGCATCTGCTTTTCCTTTTTTTGCTTGTATGTTATGCCATTTGCTATGTCCTGACATTTTAATTCCTCCTTAATTTCTAAATTTTTAATATATTCATAATTTGTACTTGTTAATTCTAAAATATTTTATCATACTTTTTTTAGTTTGTGTAGTATTTTTTACAAATTGTAGGATAAATTCAAGTTTTTTCCTACATTTGGTTAATGTGTTCAGTATTATATTAGATGTTCAGTATTTTAAAAAGAAACCTAAATTTTTATTAGATTTCTTTTTAATGTGTTCTTAATTGATAGCCATCAAATTTTCGTTCTTTTCCTAAAATCTGGTTTGCGGTTTCTTTCAATTCTTTCTATTTTCCTTATTCTTATCTCCAAATTTTTTGTTGCTTGTTCTACTTGTTTTTTAACATCTTCATGAAGATATACTTTTCTCTGCTTTCTTTTTAGTTTTTTTGGCATATCAATCCGCATTGCTTATTCTCCTTTCAAATTTTGATAAGGTTTTTGTGTTACAATTATTCCTTTTGGAATTGTTTAAATGATATCATATACCTCATGTATTATCAAGATACAAATGTAATTTGTAATGTGTATCTGCTATAAAATATATCATATGCTTTCCTTCTTTTTTTAAACAGTTGTAACTTCTATATCTAAACTTGAAATAAATTCTTTTAGTTCTTTTATGATTTCTTCAAACTTAATATCATTTGCATATTTATTCTTTTTAGCATATCCATTCCATAAACTTACAATTCTATCATATGAAGATATACCATCTAAAATCTGTTCATAATCTTTTAAGTAATCAAGTGATTCTCTTTTATCAAATGTATTTTTTATTGATAACTTTAAAATATTAATATCAATATTATCTTTAAATTTACTTAAAAACATATGTATATCATAATAATCCTTCATTCTACTATTGTATTGTCCTCTTCTTAAAATAGTTTCAATTTTTTCTGATATTATTGTTTCAGCATTATATGTATAAATTAATATTTTTTTATCTTCAAATAATGATGGATAACTATACTCTAACTCTTTTGGTACAACTTTATCTCCTGTAGAAATATCAATATCTAAATTAATTTTAAGATTTTCTAATTTTCCAATTAAGTGATATTTATTCCCACCATATTCATCTTCTTCTCTTATATCAGTTACATCAACCAACTCAAATTTCACATCGTCTTTTAAATTGATACTTAATATTTCATTTAAAACATTTATCATTTGTTCCTTAGAAATATCTAATCCTTTGATTGTTGTATCCATATCTCTTGTAGTTCTATTATTGATTCCAAATAGTGCTGATAACAGTAAACCACCTTTTAATATAAAATTTTCTTGATATTTTGAAACTGAAATCCTTTCTAAGATTCTTTCAAACATAAATCTTTGTAATAGTTCATAATGATTTAGCTGATATTTTCGCTCTAGTTCTTTTGATTTTTGTTTAAGTTCTTTATATTTTATCACTTAATTAAAACCTCCATTATAGTAGTTAATTTTTCATATACATTAAATATTTTAGCATATTCATCTAATAGTTTTAGGTTTTTATTTTTTGAATTAAAATAACTTTTCAAAATTTTATTATATAATTCTATATCATACTCATCTTGTTTTTTTAGCATATCACATATACATCTTTCTAAATTATATACAATTATAGGATTACCATATGGACTTGTTATAGTAATTTTACCTATATTTAACTTTTCTTTAGATACATAGTGAATTTTTACATTTTCTCTAATTCTTTTATGAGAATATGTAGTAACATCAAGTTCATATGGTACTCTTTCACTAATTCCTAGCAAATGAAACGCAGTATTATATGAATAAATAATATTGTTATAGCGCTTTTGCAAAATATAGTATTCATCCTCAATTAATTTATTATCAATATACAAACCTCTTGATACTTTTCTAATTACTCCATTTTTAATTAATTCTGGAATATATATTCTTGGAATTCCATTTTGTTCTATTTCACTAGATGTTATGTAACCATTATTTCTTTTTAAAAATTTTTCTATTTCTTTTATATTCATATTAACCCCCATTACAAATGTACTACAATTTTATCATTTTGTTGTACATTTGTAAATATTATTTTTAAAATTTACCTATTTTTATAACATTTTTTTGTAAAATTTAAACCATAATCTTTCAGTAAATATCCTAAAGATTATGGTTTACTTTTTTCTATATTTATCATTTTAGTTATTGTTCTTTATGGTTTTTATTGAACGAATTGTTCCAGAAATCATTTTTTATTTTGCGAAGTTCAATTAGTGACGTTTCTAATTAGACATCAATTTTTTTCCTTCTGAAAATGCTTGCCCTACTTTATTTCCTACTTCATAATAACCATGTCCATATGGGTCATATGCAATAATGCCCATTTCATCTAGTTTTAATGTTCCATCTTCGTTTAAATATTTGTCTTCTGCTAAAACATTAACAATTTCTACTAATGTTCCATCATCTTCAAATCCAAGTACTTTACATTCCATACAAATTGGATATTCCTCAATAATAGGTGCTTCAACTTTTTCTGATTTTATAGAATGTAATCCTGATTTTTCAAATTTATCACTTACATTATTTCCTGATACCATACCTAGATAATCAGATTCAGCTACATAATCTTTTGTAGCAAGTGATACTGTGCAATATCCTGTTCTTTTCATATTTTTTACTGTTTTATGAGATTCTGTTAAACATAATTTTAAATGTTTCATACTTTGAGCCATTCCCCATGCTGCATTCATAACATCGACTGACCCATCCTCATTATATGTTCCTATCATTAATACTGGCATAGGAAAAATTCCAGGTGTAACTTTTATAGATTTAAACTTGCATCTCCATGTCCTAATGGATACCATGCTTGAATCTTAATATCATCTTTCTTTAACTCTTCTTTCAATTCGTTTTGTGGATAATATGGATGTGCTTCTACTTGAATTACTGTAGGTTTTATTTCACATTTTTCTAATATTTTTTTTAAGTGGTTCTCCTTCAAAATTAGATAATCCAATTGTTTTTACTTTCCCTCTTTGTATGCTTTTTCCATTTTTTACACTCTCCTTTTTTATTTGTTTTTATTATTTTATTATTTGGAGTTAGCTTTAAGTCAAGAGAAATCTTTAATTTTATAAAATTTTTTATAAATTATATGCATTATTGTTCCACTTTTAATCTTAATGTATTTGCAATTACAGTTAAACTACTTATTACCATTGCCAAACTTGCTATCATTGGGTTTATTGCTATTCCTAATGGTTTTAGCAATCCCATTGCAATTGGGAGCATTAACACATTATAGAAAAACGCCCAGAATAAATTTTGTTTAATTATTTTTATTGTTTTTTTGCTGATTTTTATTAGTTTTAAAATACTTTCTAAATTATTTTGTGTAAGTATAACATCTGCTGAATCCATTGCTATGTCTGTACCACTTTTTATACTTACTCCTATATCTGCTGTTGCAAGTGCTGGACTATCATTTATTCCATCTCCACACATCATCACTTTTTTATTTTCTGCTTTTAATTCTTTTATTACTTGCGTTTTTTCTGATGGTAATACATTAGCTCTGATTTTTGTTATTCCTATGTCTTGTGCTATTTTTTGTGCAGTTTCTTTATTATCTCCTGTTAGCATAATAGTATCAATTTTATTTTTGTTTAATTCTTCTATTGTTTCTTTTGCATTTTTTCTAATTATGTCATTTACTCCTATTAGTGCAATTATTTTATTTTCTTGTACTACATATATAATACTATTTCCTTTTTCGGCTAGTTCTTTTTCGTCTTTTTCATATATATTTTCTATATTAAAACTTTTTAATATTTTTGCATTTCCTATAATCATTTTCTGATTATTTACTTTTCCTATAATTCCATATCCACTAACATTTCCAAATTCTTTAACTTCTAATGTTTCTATTTTATTTTCTTTTAGATAATCTGTAAATGCTTTACCAATTGGATGTGTAGATTTCTTTTCTATGCTACCTACTAATTGTAGTAGCTTATTTGTTTCTATATTGCTATAATTTTTTATTTCAGATATTTTTAATGTTCCATATGTTAATGTTCCTGTTTTGTCAAATACTATTGTATCTATTTTCTGTGCATTTTCTAATATTTCACTTTTCTTTACTAATATTCCATTATTTGCACATAATCCCTCTGCTACTACAATTGCAAGTGGTGTTGCTAATCCTAAACTACATGGACATGCGACTACTAATATTGTTACAAATACAATTAAACTATCTGCAAAATTATAACCTAATATTAAATATATTATAAAAGTAATAATTGCAAGTAATATTACTATTGGCACAAAATAGCTAGATACTTTATCTGCGATTTTTGCAATTGGAGCTTTTGTGTTACTTGCTTCTACTACTAATTTTACTATTTCAGATATTGTTGATTCTTTTCCTATTTTTTCAGCTTCATATTCTATATATCCATCATAATTGATACTTCCTGCTATTACTTTTTCTCCTATACCTTTATTTACAGGTTTGCTTTCTCCTGTTATAAATGATTCATCTAAATGTGCTTTACCTTCTACTATTTTTCCATCTACTGAAATTCTTTCTCCTGGTTTACTAATTACAATATTTCCTTTTTTAACTTCATCTATTGTTACTGTTTTTTCTTTACCATCTATTTTTATAGTTGCTTTTTCTGGTGTTATTTTTACTAGTTTTTGTATTGCTTCTTTTGTTTTGTCTTTACTCATTCCATCTAAGTATCTTCCTAATTTCACAAAATAAATTACCATCGCGACAGATTCGAAATATAAATTATGAATTGCAGATATATCACCTTTTATAATTAAGAACATACTGTATATGCTATATAAAAAACTACTTAAAACTCCTATGCTTACAAGTGTATCCATATTTGGAGTTTTGTGTATTAAATTTTTATAACCATTTCTTATAATGTCAAAACCATATATTATAAATACAATTGCAAAAATAAATAAACATATTGTATATCCAATTGGGTTTTGTTCCATATCTATAATATTTAATGTTGGTAAATTAATCATATGTCCCATTGCTATATACATAAATATTATGGCAAGTATAGTAAATATGATAAATTTATTTTTTTCTTTTTTGTTTTTTCCTTCAATTTTTATTTCTTTAAATTCGCCCAAACTTTTAAAACCTGCTTTTTTAACAAATTCATTTAGTTTTTCTATATCTAATTTCTTTTCATCATATTCTATGCTAGCATTTGCCATTACTAAATTTACTGATGCTTGTTTTATTCCTTCTTGTTTATTTAGATATTTTTCAAGTCCATTTGAGCAGGCACTACATGTCATTCCTTCTATTGATAATATTATTTTTTTCATATCTAAATCAATTCCTTCCGGTTTTATTCTTCTACTTCAAACCCTATATCTTCTATTTTTTCTTTCATTTCTTCTTTTTCTACTTTTTCATCAGATTTTACCTTTACTATTCCTGTTTTATAATCTGCTTCTACATTTTCTATTCCTTCTATTGCACTTAATGCATTTTTTATTCTATTTTCACATCCTCCACATTCCATTCCATTTACTTTTAATATTGTCTCTTTCATTTTATATACCTCCTAATTATTAAATTCTTTTAATTCTTAATGCTCTAAAAGCGTTTATAATTGCAATTATTGATACTCCAACATCTGCAAATACTGCTTCCCACATTGTCGAAAGTCCAAATGCTGATAAAACTAAAACTAAAATCTTTACAAATATTGCAAACACTATATTTTCTTTAACTATTTTCATTGTTTTTTTAGATATTTTTATTGATTTTAGTATTTTTGATGGTTCATCTGTCATTATTACAATATCTGCTGCTTCAATTGCACTGTCAGCACCTAAACCTCCCATTGCTATTCCTATGTCAGAAATAGCTAAAACTGGTGCATCATTAATTCCATCTCCTACAAAAGCTAATTTTCCTTTTGGTGATTTTGTTTTTAATAGTTCTTCTACTTTTTTTACTTTGTCTGCTGGTAATAATTGTGTATATACTTTATCTATTCCTATTTCTTTTGCAACACTTTCTCCAACTTCTTTTTTATCTCCTGTTAACATTACTGTTTGTTTTATATTATGTCTTTTTAATTCTTGTATTGTATATTTTGAATCTTTTTTTATTGTATCAGAAATTAATATATATCCTGCATATTTACCTTCTATTGCCACATATAAAATTGTACCAATTTCATTACATTTTTCATATTCTATACCTTTTTCCTGCATTAATTTTTCATTTCCTACTAATACATTTTTATTAGATATTTTAGCCATAACTCCTAATCCAGATAATTCTTGCGAATCTATTATTTCTTTTTCATCAATTTCCTTATTATATGCTTGTTTTATAGATTTAGAAATTGGATGGTTAGAATAGTTTTCTGCATATGCTGATATTTTTAATAATTCTTCTTTTGAAATTCCAATAGGTTCTATTTTTTGAACTTCAAATATTCCTTTTGTTAATGTTCCAGTTTTATCAAATACTGCTATTTCTGTATTTGCTAGTGCTTCTAAATAATTACTTCCTTTTACAAGGACTCCTATCTTAGATGCTCCTCCAATCCCTCCAAAAAAGCTTAATGGTATTGATATAACTAATGCACAAGGGCATGATACAACTAAAAATGATAATGCTCTATATATCCAATCTTGAAAACTTGCTCCTTCGATAATAAGTGGTGGTACAATGGCAAGTATTAGTGCAATTATAACAACTGTTGGAGTATAATATTTTGCAAATTTTGTTATAAAGTTTTCTGACTTTGATTTTTTGCTACTTGCATTTTCTACTAAATCTAAAATTTTAGTTACAGTTGATTCTCCAAATTCTTTTTTAACCTCTAATTTTATAACACCATTTAAGTTAATAGAACCACTTAGTACCTCATCACCTTCTACTACTTCTTTTGGCATAGACTCTCCTGTTAATGCTTTTGTATCTAATGTAGTTTTTCCTTCTATTATATTGCCATCTAGTGGAACTTTTTCACCTGGTTTTATTATAATAATTTCTCCAATTTTTACCTCTTTTGGACTTACCTTCTCTATTTTACCATTTCTAAAAACATTTGCAAAATCTGGTCTAATATCCATTAAACTTGATATTGACTTCCTTGACTTGTCAACAGCATAACTTTGGAATAATTCTCCTATTTGATAAAATAACATTACAGCTACTGCCTCTGGAAATTCACCTATTCCAAAAGCTCCTAATGTTGCAACAGCCATTAAAAAGTTTTCATCAAATACTTCTCCTCTAAATATATTCCTAATCGCCTTTTTTAAAATATCTAATCCTACAATAATATAACTTATTATAAATATTACATTATTTATTAACTCATTATCAAATTTTATTACCATAGCAAATATATATAATATAAGTGCTATTATGATTTTTATCCCTCTTTTTTTCATATCATAATCCTCCTATATGTTTCTTTCCCTAGTTATTTTTATGTTCTATATGCTCTATTCCTACCTCAAAAACTTGCTTTACATGTTCATCATCTAATGTATAATATACTTCTTTTCCTTCTTTTCTATATTTTACAATTCCACTATTTCTTAGTATTGCTAATTGATGTGAAACAGATGATTTACTCATTCCTACAACATTTGCAATATCACATACACACATTTCATTTTGATCTAATGCAAATAATATCTTTGTTCTAGTAGTATCACCTATAATCTTAAAAAATTCTGCCAATTTATCAAACAAATCTTGTGGTAACATCTTTTTTAAAGTATTATTAACCACATCTTCATGTATTATATTACAATCACACATAACTTCATTTTCTGACATGTATACTCCTCCTCTCTATAATTGAATGAATATTCAACTTTACTTTATTATAGTTGAATACTCATTCAATTGTCAATAGTTTTTATAAATATTTTTATTTTATAATTTTCATACAAACTTTAACATTCTAGACTGAACAAAAATGAAAAAAACGTGTTACATATTTCTATATAACACGTTTTTTATTTATTTTGCATAGTCTGAAACTCTTGTTTCTCTTATGACATTAACTTTAATTTGTCCTGGATAATCCATTTCAGCCTCGATTTTCTTAGCTAAATCTCTTGCAAGTAATGTCATTTGATCATCTGATATTTTATCTGGTTTTACAAGAACTCTTATCTCACGACCAGCTTGAATAGCAAATGATTTTTCCACACCATCAAAAGAATCTGCAATTTCTTCAAGATTTTGTAATCTCTTGATATATGCTTCTAATGTTTCACGTCTAGCACCAGGTCTTGATGCAGAAATTGCATCTGCTGCTTGTACTAAAAGAGCTTCTAATGATTCTGGTTCTACATCTCCATGATGTGCTTCAACCGCATTTATTACTAATGGATTTTCTTTGTATTTCTTTAATACTTCAACACCTATTTCAACATGTGTTCCTTCCATATCGTGGTCTAATGCTTTTCCTATATCATGTAATAACCCTGCTCTTCTAGCGCGTTTAGTATCTAAACCTAATTCTTCTGCCATTATTCTAGCTAGATTTGAAACTTCTATTGAATGGTTTAAAACATTTTGACCATAACTTGTTCTATATTTTAATTTACCAATTAATTTTACTAAATCTGGATGTAAGCCTATTACTCCTGTTTCAAGTACAGCTCTTTCTCCTTCTTCTTTAATTGTTTGGTCAACTTCTTGTTTTGCTTTTTCTACCATTTCTTCGATTTTTGCTGGATGAATTCTTCCATCATCTATCAATTTTTCTAGCGCTATTTTTGCTACTTCTCTTCTTAATGGGTCAAATCCTGATAGAACTACTGCCTCAGGTGTATCATCGATTATTAAATCAATTCCTGTTAATGTTTCTAATGCTTTGATGTTTCTACCCTCTCTACCAATAATTCTTCCTTTCATATCATCATTTGGAAGTGCAACTATTGATACTGTTGTTTCTTGTGAATGATCTGCTGCACATTTTTGTACTGCATAACACAATATTTCCTTAGCATTTTTATTAGCATCTTCTTTGGCTTTTTGTTCTTTTTCTCTTACTAATGCTGCTTTTTCTGCTGTTAATTCTTTATCAATTTCTGATAATAACCTTTCTTTCGCCTCTTCCTTAGATAAAGATGCTATTTTTTGAAGTTCGATTACTCCTTGGTTGTGTAATTCTTCTATTTCTGCCTTCCTGTTTTCTAACTCCTCTTCTTGTTTTTCTAATTCACGTTCTTTTCTTTCATAATTTTCTGAACGCTTTTCTAGATTTTCCTCTTTTTGAATCAATCTCGCTTCTTGTTTTTGAACTTCGCCCCTTCTTTCTTTAATCTCTTGATCTAATTCTTTTCTATTGTTCATGATTTCTTCTTTGGCTTTAAAAATTTCTTCTTTTTTCAAATTTTCAGCTTCTATTTTTGCTAAATCTACTAAACGTTTAGCTTCATTTTCTGCCCCTTGAATTTTAGATTCTGCAATTTTTTTTCTGTAAGCCATACCTACAAAAAATCCTATTGCAAGTGAGATTAAGATAGCGGCGATAATGATTGCAATTTGCATTATCATACACCTCTTTCTTATTTAATTTTCAATGTTCGAATAAAATATATATATAATTTTTATAATATTTTAATATATTTTTTCCTACCTATTATATTTTATCTTTATTATTGTAAACTGTCAAGAGGTTTTCATACTAATTTCAAATTTCCAGTTCTAATTTTAAAAAAGAGTTTAATAAATTAATATAAAAATTCTTAATTTTGTGGTATTATAGCAAATTTATTAGTTCTAAAAAGGCTAAGAGTCTAAGTTACCTTAGACTCTCTAAAACTTTATTTAACATTTCTTTATATTTAGCTAATTTTTCTTTTTCTTCATTAACCTTTGCCTCTGGTGCTTTATTTACAAAACCAGGATTTGATAACATTTTTTCACATCTTGCTACTTCTGCTTCTAATCTTGTCTTTTCTTCTTGTAAACGTTTTCTTTCTTGTTCCATATCAACTAGACCTTCAAATGGCATATATAATTCTATTCCATCTTCTAATATGCTAATAGCATTTTCTTTAATTCCTGTTTTATCCTTTTGAATAATAATATTACTTCCAAAACCTAGTTTTAGTAAAAAGTCTTTTGCTTCTTGAATTTCATTTTCATATTTTTTAGTAACAAAAATCAATTCAGCTTTTTTAGATGGGTGTACATTCATATTTGCTCTTGTATTTCTTATCTCTGTTATAATAGATTTTAGTCTTTCTACAAAATCTTCTTCTTCTTTAAATTGCATATTGCTTTTTGCATATGGCCATTTTGACACCATTAAATCTTTATCATTATATTGTGCTAAACTTCTATAAATTTCTGTTGTTACAAATGGCATAAATGGATGCAATAATTTCATACAAATTTCAAATACATAATCTAATACATAACAAACTTTTACTTTTTCATTATAATTATCTGAATATAATCTAGGTTTTACCATTTCAATATACCAGTCACAAAATTCATTCCATATAAAGCTATATATTTTATCAAGTGCAACTCCTAAATCATAATTTTCTATATTATTAGTTACTTCTTGGATTAATGTTTCTAATTTATTAATTAGCCACTTATCTTCTATGTTTAATAACTCTTTTTTGTAGATTTTATTTTCTTTATCATATACTTGTGTATGATATTTAATAATATCTTCATCTTCAACATCATTGTTTCTAATAAATTTTGTTGCATTCCACATTTTATTTGCAAAATTTGAAGCCTGTTCTAATTTTTCTGGCATATATCTAATATCATTTCCCATAGTTGTTCCAGATATAACCGCAAATCTTAAACTATCTGCTCCATATTCTTCTATAATTTCCATTGGGTCTATACCATTTCCTAATGTTTTTGACATTTTTCTTCCTTGACTATCACGAACCATTCCATGTATTAATATATCTTTAAATGGTGCTTTTCCTGTAAATTCTATTCCTTGTGACATCATTCTTGATACCCAGAAAGTAATAATATCAAAACCTGTTACTAATACATTTGTTGGATAAAATGTTTTATAATCTTCTGTTTCTGTGTTTGGCCAACCTAATGTTGAAAATGGCCATAATGCTGAACTAAACCATGTATCCAATGTATCTTCATCTTGTTTTAAATTTGTACTACCACATTTTTCACATTTTTCAGGTTGTGTTTTTGAAACATTAATATGTCCACATTCTTCACAATAATATGCTGGTATTTGATGTCCCCACCATAATTGTCTTGATATACACCAATCTTGTATATTATCTAACCAATTAAAATATTGTTTTTCATATTTTTTAGGAATAAATCTTGCCTCATTATTTCTTACAGAATCTGCTGCTTTTTTTCCTAACTCTTTCATAGATACAAACCATTGCTCTGAAATTTTAGGTTCTATTGTTGTTTTACATCTTTCACATTTTCCTACATTATGAGTATATTCTTCTGTTTTTACTAATGCACCTATTTCTTCTAATTTTTTTACAATAGCTTTTCTTGCATCTAATAAATCCATTCCTTTATATTCTGGAACTAAGTTACCCATTTTATTATTTTCATCAAATACTTCTACAATTTCTAAATTATGTCTTAATCCTGCTTGATAGTCATTCATATCATGTGCTGGTGTAATTTTAACACAACCTGTTCCAAATTCTTTTTCTACAAACTCATCTGCAATTATTGGTATTTCTTTATTCATAATTGGCAATATACATGTTTTTCCTACTAAGTCTTTATATCTTTCATCATCTGGATGTACTGCAACTGCTGTATCTCCTAACATAGTTTCAGGTCTTGTTGTTGCAACAATTATATATCTATCTTTTTCTCCTGAAATTTGATAACGAATATGCCATAAATGTCCTTTTTCTTCTTTATATTCTACCTCTGCATCTGATATTGTTGTTTTACAACTTGGGCAATAATTAATCATTCTTTTTCCTTTATATATTAACCCTTTATTGTATAAGTCTACAAATTGTTCTAAAACAGCATCTGATAATCCTTCATCAAGTGTAAATCTTCTTCTATCCCAATCACATGAACATCCTAATTTTTTCTGTTGTTTTTCAATAGTTCCTCCATATATTCTAGTCCATTCCCATGCTTCTTCTAAAAATTTTTCTCTACCTAAGTCTTTTTTTGTTTTTCCTTCTTTTTTTAGTTTTTCTACCACTTTCATTTCAGTTGATATTGAAGCATGGTCAGAACCTGGTAACCATAATGTATTAAACCCTTGCATTCTTTTAAATCTTATTAATATGTCTTGAATAGTATCATCTAAGGCATGTCCCATATGAAGTTTACCTGTTACATTAGGTGGTGGCATCATTATGCAAAAACTCTCTTTTGTTTTATCCATACTTGGTTTGAAATATCCTTTTTCTTCCCACTCTTTATATAGCCTATCTTCAAAATCTTTTGGGTTGAATTTTTCTTTTAATATTTTATCTTTCTTCATCCCCATCATCCCTTTCTTTTTGATTTAAACCATCTATTTTATCATTTTTGGTTTCAATATTTTCTTCTTTATTTTCCATTTGTTTTATTTGATGTGCCATTGCTTTCCATACTATTATAAATGTTGATTTAATTTGCATTTTTTCCAATTGTTTTTCTGTTAATTGTAAATATGCTTGTTTCTCTTCTTCTGTTAATTTATCTATTCCACCTTTTCTTCTAGGTAATAATATTAATGTTTCAACTTCATTTTCTTTGTATTTTTCTTGTAATGTTCTATCAACTGGCATTTCATCTAATCCTTTCATTTTCCTTCTTTCCATGTTATCCCTCTCCTTTATATTATATTTTTTAGTTTCAAAAAACGCCCTATGATATTTACATATCATAAGGGCGTTTATATTCGCGGTACCACCTTATTTATAACCAAAATTGATTACATCTCATTTTGACTTGTAACGTAGTCATACGGGAATATTTACTACTATTTCGATATTCCAACTAAAAAAGCTACCTTCTGTTTACTTTTATTTAAGAAGCTCTCAGCTTTTAACTTCTATTCTCTGTAAATATAGTTTAAACATACTCCTCTTTTTTATTGTTTTTTTGTATATTAATTATTATTACACATTTTTGAATATTTTACAATACATTTTTATTAATTTTAATATAATAGTGGATTATTAATATTTTTTATCCATGAAATTATTGTCAAAATAATAGAACCTAATATCAATATCTCTTTATAATTATTTACAAATTTTTGAAAAGTTTTCTTATTTGTTAAATAATCTATTATCTTCCAAAGTATTATTATAGCCATTATTATTAAAATTATTAATGGTAATATATTATATTTTAAAGATTCTAATACATTGCCTTTTAAAAGTAAAATTATAGCTCTACTACCTCCACAACCAGAACAAGGTATGTGAAATATTTTGTAAAATAAACATATTCTAATATTGTATTTGTAAAATATAAAAACTAAAAATATTATAAATATTAATAAAATATTCATTTTACAAAATCATACTTATTTTCGACATATTTAATTGTTTTGTTTTTTTAGATATTGTAAACCAATCAATTATAGTTAATATTCCGCAAACCCCACAAGTTAGTAATTTTAATATTCCTATACCTACATCTCCTATAAGAAATCTATCTATTCCCAAATAGCCTAAAAATATAGATACTAATAATACTGTTGTTGGATCTTTTAACTCTGTTGCTTGTAAAGTTAAAAATGTATCATCAGATGCACTTTCTAATTTTTGTCTTATAATTGGAATAGCAGTTGGTTCAAAATATTTTGCATTTGTTGTTAAATATAAATCAATTTTTGACTTTTCCATAAAAATTCCCCCTTTTTTTGATAATCCAATTATAACATAACTATAATTTTTCGACAATATCTTTTAAAATTTTTTTATTATGGTTCTTCCATAAAATCTTTTCTTTTTCCATTTACAATATCATCATATATTTTTATTTTAACATCTAACCTTGATATTGTATTTTTTATATCTTCTTGTTTTTTTAATAATTTTTCTTTTTGTTCAATTAATATATTTTTTGCTTACTTCTGCAATTGTCATCTTTTTACCTCATTATATAAATTTTAGTTTTTATGGATTCCCTAATAACCTTCTTATAAACTTATTGATTTTAAAGTTTATTATATTCTTCATCACTTACTGGTTCACACCATTCATTAGATGTATTTTCTCCTGGTACTTCTAATGCTAAATGGCTAAACCATGAATTCTTTTTAGCACCATGCCAATGTTTAACATTTGCTGGTATTACTACTACATCTCCTGGTTTTAAGCTTTGAGCTTCTTTTCCTTCTTCTTGATACCAACCTTCTCCATCAACACAAATTAAAATTTGTCCTCCATCTTTTGTACTATGATGAATATGCCAATTATTTCTGCATCCTGGTTCAAATGTTACATTTGCAATAAATATTGATGATTTTCCTGCTTCTGTTAATGGTTTTAGATATGAATTTCCTATAAAATATTTAGCAAATGCTGTATTTGGCTCGCCTATCCCAAACATTCCTCCATGTTCATTTTCCATTTCTATTACCTCCTATTTTTCTTTTTTATTAAATTATCACTTGAAGTTTGCTCTAAGTCAAGTACTTTTTCTAATTATTTTATTTTTATTAAAATCGCATTTTCAATATTAGATAGAAATTAAAGTTTTGTATTTTTTTGACTTTTTAGCTTAATTGATATATAATAACATTATGTAACTTATTAATAACTTTTTCTTAAATTAAAGGAGGAACATCATTATGACACGAGACGAAAAATTATCTTTCATTGAAACTCATCATCCAGAATTGTACCAAACATTAAAGGCTAATGTCCCTGACTTAGAAGAAGATGTTTGGCATGCAACCCACGATGATATTGAAAATTGCAACGCTTTTATTGCATTTTATTGTGGGGCACGGCTTGATTTGGAACTTATGAAAAAGTTACTTTTTTAGTTAGCTAATAGCTGACTAGATATAATAGTTCTATAGTGTATAAAACATTGTAGAGCTTTTTTATTGTAATATTCTTATATGAGATTAATATTCTTTATAGAGGTGGTTTATTTGCAAATCATATTTTTTACTAAGAAAAATATATTAATAATCTCTTTTTTCATTTTAATACTGCTTCTAATATTTTTTCTATATTTTATTCCTAATTTTCGTTTAAATCCAAATGTTAAATCTGCTAATGCAGAACCTGTTTCAGATGAATTTATAGAAAAAATTAAAGAACTTACTAGTGGAAGCCAAAAGATAGCATATTTAACTTTTGATGATGGGCCTACTACTTCTGTAACTCCAAAGATTTTAGATATTTTAAAAGAAGAAAATATAAAAGCTAGTTTTTTTGTAATTGGAAAATATGTAGATAGTCATCCTGAAATTGTAAAACGTGCTTATGAAGAAGGACATTATATTGCAAATCATGGATATTCTCATAATAATTCAATTTTGTATAAAAGCTCTGAAAGTTTTATAAGTGAAGTTAAAAAAACTGATTTAGCTATTGGAAAAGCGATTGGTATTGAAGATTATTGCTCTCATATTTTTAGATTTCCAAATGGCTTTATGGCTCCATTATATAAATCTCAAAAAGAAAAAGCTGTTTTGCTTCTTTTGGAAATGAATTATACTTATATAGATTGGAATTGTTTAAATAAGGATTCTGAAAGGAAGTATACTAATACTCAATTGTTGAATAATTTAAAACAATCATGTGAAAATAAGAATACTTTGGTTGTTTTGATGCATGATACTAAGGATGTTAATAATAGTTCTTTGGTTCTGAAAGAATCTATTGATTATTTGAGGAGAGAAGGATATGAGTTTAGGAATTTTTATGAATTTGTTTCATGAATTTTTTAATTTTTCTAAAAAAGTGTTTACAAATTATTTTTTCATATGAAATAAGCTCCCTAATGAAAGGAGCTTATTTTGAAAATTATCTTTCACCATATCCATCATCAAATGGTGCTCTATAATCTCTCATTTGTGCAGTTACATTTCTAAGTCTTTCTAAATATGTTTTTGAATTATGTAAGTAAGAAACATCTTCATAACCAAAATTTGCATATGATGCTCTCTTTAATAATCCCATATATTGTGCCTCTTGTATAAATGCTGGCATTTGTCCATCTCTTGTATATTCATTTAATATTCTATTAAAGAAATTTGGTGAAAGTGCTCTTTTCGATAGCATATCTAATGCTTTTATATCCTCTTTTTCTTTTCCTATCCCTCTTAATGTTCTTGCAAACATTATTGCAGGTTCTTCTAATTCGCCATAATAATCAAAATTCGATTTATAAGGTTCGGAATTAAACATTCTACCATTTTTATAATATGCTAAACTTGGTCTTCTTTTACCAGAAAATTCATAAACAAAATTTTCAGCTCTATTTTGTGTTGTTGCTTCATCCAACATAGAAAACCCATCATAAATTAGTTGTGCATGGTCTTGTGTTAATCTTCCTTGCCTAATTTGTTGATTGGCATATTCTACAACCTTCTTCATCCATTCATTATTTATAATATGCCCTAATTCATGAGCCATATATAATCTTGTTCTTTCTTCTCCTGTTAAATATTTACTATCAGATAAGTCAGGATTTATATAAATAACTTTGTTTTGTGCTTGTGTTTCTCCATATATACCTCTTTTATTATTTGGTAAAACTGAAATTGTTCGTACATTATTCATAGTTGTATTAATAATATGGTTAAAATTTTCTGGAAATTTTCCAAAATTATAATATAAATATTCTTCTAAGTTTTGTATACAGCCAGCCAGTGCATCAGCATCATGTTCACTATTTCTTACTTGTCCATTCCTAATTTGTTGCTGAAAACTAGCCATACTATTATTTATTAGTACATTAATGTATGTCGCTATAACATTATTATATTGTCTAAAATCATATTTTAATTTATACATATTCAATCTAGTCTCCTTTCCTAAATTAAACCATTACTATTGTTATTTTAGCATATTTTACATAAATTTTCAAATTATCTCAAAATTTTAATTTGTATTCACACATATTTAAGTAGTAAATTAGATATAAAAAGCTAGACTAAGAATAAACCTAATCCAGCATTAAAATTGCATTAGTTTAAAACTAAAAAGCTATGTAATTAGCTTGTTTCAGCCATTACATAGTTTTATTTTATGGTAGCGTGCCCTAACAATCTTTTTATAAATTTAGTAAACTTACTATAAAATGATTCTTTATATTCTATAATCTGCAATTCCATATTTTCAATATTATTATCAACGGTTTCTGCTTTTTCTTTATTAAATATATCATCTGTATTATATTTTTCTCTTTTTGCTTTATCTACTTTTTCTTGATTTTTATTTAATAGTTTACTTAACATTCCTTTTTGATTCTCACTTGCAAAATAATCTCTAAATAAAGAAATTAAAATAGCATTAGCTTCACTAGAAATATGTTGCACAGATAAATCTATCTCTGGATTAATCGTATAGATATAATCTTTATCCATATTTTCTTTGAAATATTTAATTTTTTCCTCGGGAATTTTAGAATATTCTTCATTAGAAAAATAACTTAATATTTCTAAAACTTCTGTATATGCTCTTGCATAATTATTAATCATCTATAGTTTCTCCTTCTATACTATTCTCTTTTACTTTACTTTGCTCCACTAAATTAGAGTGCTCTACTTGTTCTGTTGTTATACCTTTATTAATTGCATTTGCTACAACAGACTTCATTGATATTTTTTTAGTTGTCTTCTCATCTATCTCTTCAAAAGTAACTTCGCCTTTCACCAATTTCGATAATGCCGAATTCATAGTTGCATAACATATGTATTCATCTTCTAACTGTAAATATTTCCTTGCATATGTAATATATTCTTCTGTTATAGGAACTATTACTGTCTTTCCCTCTGAATTAACAAATCCCCTACTAGAACCAACAAAATCTTTACTTTGATAAGGTTTTGAATATTTTTTTAAAGATTTTATTTCCATGTTTGCTATATTAAAAAGTTTGTCTTTCTCTTGCAATTCAGGTGATTCTTTTGACACAATTTTCATATATTTATTTATACTATTTATTATTGTTTTATAGTCATATTCCTCTGAAAACAATCTCATATAATCCATCATTGTTAATTTGCCTGAAGCAATGGTTTTTACAATTAATTCATGAAAATGTTTTCTTTCATTCATATCTGTAATATAACTTAATAATGTATCTATTCTTTTTCCCTTATAGTTTTTCCTAGAATATTTTTCAAGTGTCATTTTACCTGATAATAATTTACTATTAATATCTTCAATAATATTCAAATGAATAGCTGTTACTTGTTTATTTTTCAAGGTTATTTTAGTAGCAATTTCTGGATAAACAAAGGAAACTTCTTTTATTGCATTATTAAGTTGTTCTATGTCTATATTATGCTTTTCACAAAATAGT
This sequence comes from uncultured Clostridia bacterium, assembly GCA_944387495.1. Lineage (GTDB taxonomy): Bacteria > Bacillota > Clostridia > TANB77 > CAG-508 > CAG-269. The sequence goes on from CALXFD010000009.1 coordinate 43,897, forward strand.
ATTCTACTTTGATTAGCTTTCAAAAAATCATTGACTAAAATCAAGTTAGGATGTTGTTCCCCCTGTTCTTTATATTCTTGTATTATTTTATTTTGTTCTTCAATTACTTGCAGTCTTTTTGCATTCTCTCTTTGCTTTTGAACTTCAATTTTTCTTTCTTGTTTCTCTTTTTCCTGTTTGTTATATTCATCTTGCATTTTTTTATTGTATTTTTCTATTATGTCTTCAATTTCAGGAACTGTTGATATTAAATGTTGCATAAAATCTGTATTTGTTTTTAATTTTTCTGATAAGCATATATATAGAGAGGGGTTTTTAGAAATAGCATTTAACATAAACTCTGGATTAGCTCTATCAACGAGACTAGTTAGGTGATTAAATTCATCTTCGGTTATTGTATTTATTCTATCAAGTATTTTTTCTAATACCAATTTATGGCTTTTGGCATATCTCTTTTCATCTATATTTCCATCGTGATTATTATAAATATCTCCAAATTCATATATTCCTAATTCTCTCATATTATCCCAAAACTCTTTATTATCTTTTTTCATAAAAGAATATGATGGAAATATTTTATATAATTGGTAACGAATATTGTATGCTGTAATACCTTTTTCAAGTAAGGCTTTTACTATTAATGTGATAAATTCTGGAGTTATTAAGCTTTCATCAATAACACGAAGTAATGCCCAATGATTTTTAAAATCCTTATCTTTTATCATTTGTATAATAAAATCTGGATTTTTTCTTAAATTTTCTCCCAATAAACGAACATTTCGTGTATTTTTTAGCTGTCGTTTCATATACTTCATATCATTAATTCTACTTCTATCCATATCTTTTCTTCCTCCTATATTGCCAATATTAATTAACAATATTATTATATCATAATTGAATATATAATACAATAAAATATATTTAACTCTGCCACTACTCTGTCACTACTCTGCCAATTTGTATTTCCTATTTGGTGTTTTTTCAGTATTTCCAACACTTTCAATAGTTTTATTATCCACGAGTTTCTTTAATATTCTTCTAACAGTTCTATCTGCTATTTTAGTTTGTTCTATAATTTCTTTTGCACCAATAATAACGTTTTTCTTAATACATTCTAATACTTTAGCATCTCTTTTCCATTATTTAAATATATATGCTCATTTAGATAGTAATTCTAAACGGCTTTCAGCTCAAGTAATTACAAGTGCTTTTGAAACAAAAAAAGAAATTGAGGAATGCGACTCTTCAACTTCTTCTAATAAATTAGTGGCTTGTGCAAAGTAATTTTGGTACCGATGGTGGGACTCGAACCCACATGGTTTCCCGCTGGATTTTGAGTCCAGTGCGTCTACCAATTCCGCCACATCGGCATTTTTAATTTAAGCACTACTATATCTTAGCATATATATGTAAAATTGTCTAGATTTTATATAAAATTTTTATAATATAACTTTACTGTTTTTTATAAAATGTTCTAAAAAGGTTAATTTATTATAAAATTTATATTCTATTCCTATTTATAAATTAACCTTTTTTAGAATTTTATTTTTAATTTCTCAGTTTTTTAGGAAATACTATTTTTCTTTTACTTCCTCTTTATCTTGTTTTTCTTCTTTTTCTGGCAATTCAATGTCATATTCATATACAGTAACATGTTTAATATCCACTTTTGAAAAGTCATCTTTTTCATCTTGCATGCTTGCAATTTTAAATTCTGTTTTTGCTGTTTTTTCCATTTTTACTTTTGATAAGTCTACTAACATTTTTGTTGACATGTCTTGTCCTATTGGTAATGTTTTGTTTTGATTATCGTAAAATATTATATTTGTAAAGCTTATTGCATTTGTTCCTCTTTTAATGTTTATTTTATATAAATTTATTTTATTTCCTTTTTGATGTAATATTTCTTTTATTTCATTTTCTGGATTTATATTAAATACATTTATATCTTTCGGGTTTAATGTATCACCTATAATTGCTTTATATACTGGTAAATCTTCTGTTATTACGACTTTTGTTAGTGCATTTTTTATTGTTTCTGCTATATTTTGTAGTTTAAGCTTGTATCCTATTTGTTTTGTATTTTTGTTTACTTCTAATATGTTAAATTTGTCTTTTGGTAGTTCTCTGTGCTTTTTGTTTGCAATTTTTGATATTTTTGTGTTATCTTGTGACATTCCTCCAAATATGTTAAATTCTTCGCTTTCCATTAATACTTTTTCTTCTTTTGCTTCTTTTTTTATTTCCTTTAAACTGTTTTCTATTTCTTTTGGTAAAACTTCATTATTTTTTACTTTATTTAATATTTCAACCATATTTGTTGTTGATATATATATACTGTCTGTTTCTTCTTTTGTTAATGCTTTTCTTTGAATTTTGTCCATTATTTTTCCTAAGTTTTCTAGGTCTTCATTATAATCAAATACTTTTGTTATTTTTTTGATTATATTTATCTCTTCTTCTTCGCCTTCTGCCAATGCTGCTACTTCGTCTTTATTACTAAATTTCCAAAATTCAAATATACTTTTTTTGTGATTATCTATTTCTTGGATAAATAATGTTGCATTTTCTATCTTTTTTGCCATGTTTTTATTTTTTAATTTTAGTGCATTTATATCCATTAATATATTTTTTATTTCATTTTCTTTTGTCTCATATTTTTTATATAGTTCTACTAATTCTTCTATTGTGTAATTACTTTTCTTTTTTATGTTTAATTCTATATTTTCTTCTATTTCATTTTTATTTTCTTCACTTTCTTTTGGCTCTTGTTTTATACTTTTTGCTTTTTTATTCTTTTTACTATATTTAAAATAATATTTGAATTTTCCAAAGAAAGTTTTTTTACATTCTAAAAATGTTGATATTTGTTTTTCTTTTGCTAAATATTCTATTTCTTGTAATACTGATTCTTGTTTTAGCTTTTCTAATTTTTCTGCGTTTTCTTTTATTAATGATATTATTGTGTTATATTTTTCTACTCCTATTTCATATTCTTCATTTATCCAGTTTAATATATTTGTATATTCTATTTTTTCGTTTTCTTCGTAAAATTCTAATTCTCCTTCTTTTGTTATGTTTGTTTTGAATTCAAAATAATGTGGTAATTCTGTTTGTAAAATAAACATTGCTTTTAATAATTTATAAAATTGATTTGCTTCTACTAAATTGTTAAGTTTTACTTTATATGGACTTTTTATTTTGCCATATACTTCTGTTTCTCCTACTATTTGTATTGATGGCTTATCTGTTTTGTCATATATTTCATAGATTAATGGCCAATCTTTTGTAAATAACCATAAGTAGTTTTCTATGTCTTCATATTCTGCTTTTTTTAAATACTCACTACTATATGTTACATTTCTTATTGGTACAAATATTTTTCCTGCTTTTTTCTTTTCTAATTGTTTTTTTAGTAAAAAGAAAAATGTTGAATAATCTGAATCTTCTATTGGCACTAGCATGAAATATCTATTTGTATTTTCTGAATAATATATTTGCCATAAATAATTTCCTTCAAATTTTACTTTAAATGGTAGTTTTTTATTTAATTTAGCTTGTTCTTTTTCTATTTCTTCTATTTCTTCTATTTTTACTTGTTGCAACATTTTTAAAAACATAGTGTGTTTTATATAATTTTCTTCATTTTGAGCATCTAAATACTCATAAAGTGGGCTTGCCTTTTTGTATTTTTCTTCTATATCATCTAACCTATTTGTTGGTGATAATAGAATTTCAATGTCCTTTATTGGAATATATCTATATTGTCTATATTGCTTTTCATCATAGAATTTTGGTACTCTAAATTCTAAGTCTTTAAAATCTTTAAATTGTTCTTGTGCTTTTTCAAAATCTAATCCTAAATATTTTAATTTTTGTTCTATTTCATCATTTTTTTCTACTGTTTTTTTAGGCAATTTTAAATCTCCTTATTGTTCTATATTTAGGTTTTTCCTTTGGCTATACCTATAAACCTATTTTATAACTTGATAGAAATTTTCAAATTTATACCCTTTATCTCTTAGATATTGTATTATTTGTGTCAAACTATCTGCTGTTACTTTTTTTGCTTGTGCATCATGCATTAATATTACTACACTGTTTTTTTCTCCTACTGTTTCTTGTAATCTTTGCATCTCAAATTCAGTTGTTGGATTTGTAGTTTCAGAATCTCCTGTTAATGCATTCCAGTCTACATGTAGTATATTATTTTCACTTAATAAATTATTGGCTTGTGCTTTTATATCTGCATATTCTCCGCCTGCTAGTCCACCTGGAAATCTAAATAAATGTGAATTATATTCTTGCTCACCTAATACATTTTTTACTGCATCATTACATCTATTATATTCATCTAAAACTGCTTGTGGTGAAGAATATATTTGGCAATAAACATGTGAATATCCATGGTTTGCTATAAAATGGCCTTCATCATACATTCTTTTAAGTGTTTCTGGGTATTTTTCTACATTTGAACCTAATACAAAAAATGTTGCTTTTACATTTTCTTGCTTTAATATATCTAAGATTTGTGGTGTTACTGATGATGGTCCATCATCAAATGTTAAAAATGCTCGCTTGTATTCTGATTTATAAATATTTTCTATATTTTGCCTACCTGTTTGTGTTAGTTTTGGCAATCTTTCTTGTCTTATCCTCTCTGCTTCTTGCTTTTTTTCTATTTCTTGTTTTTGCAATGCTGATAATTGTTCTTCATATTGCTTATATACTTTATAGCTGTTATGTATATCAACAATATTGATTATTATTGCTGTTACACATGTTGCTATTATTGCTATCATTAAAAATATTATTATATTTTCTGTTTCTTTCATTTGAGTTATGATTTTCTTGAAATATTTATTTTCCATTTTTCCCTCCTTTTATTAATTTTACTTTTAGAAATAATAAAAGTTACAGGTTAAGGGCTTTCTTTTATTTTTTATATTTTTCACTTTTTTATTATATACTATTTTTTGACATTTTAATAGTCATTTTTTTATTTTTCTTGAATTTGTGTCATAAAATTTTAGATAAATAAAAAATAGCCAGTTAACGGCTATTTTTATATCGTTTATTCCTTTTATCCTATAATGAGACGATTTGACACGTCCCCAGAAGACTCAACTTGATTTACTGGTGCTTGTGTTTCTTGTATATGTGAGTCTATAAAGAACACATAACCTATGCATGCTATAAAGAATATTATTACAAGTATTAATGTTCTAAATACTAAGTCTCCAATTGTTGATTTCTCTTTATGCTTATTTTCTGTGCTTTTTTCTTGTTTTTTTGCTTTTACTACTTTTTTAGTTTCCTTTGTTTCTTTTTCACTCATATTATTCACCTCTTTTGTTTTCTTGTTTTATTTATATATCATATTTTTATTTTTTTCAAGTTATTCAAATAATTTTCTTATCATTTTTATTAAGTAGTGGCTTCCTCCGTCTGAATTGTTTTGTACATTTTCTACCATTCCTATTATTAATTTATCATTATCTCCTTGATCTGTTGTAAAGCAGTTAAACCATCCTAGTGTTCCACTTTCTGTGTCTTCTTTGTCTTGTTTTAGTTCTGCTGTTCCTGTTTTTCCTGCTATTGTTACTCCGTTTACTTTCATGTCATTTGCTGTTCCTTCTGGATTTTCTACTACTTGTATTAAGTCTTCTTTTATTGTGTTTGCAGCTTCTTGTGAGAATGCATTTTCTACTAATATTTCTGGTTCTTTATTTTCTTTATATTCGATATATGGTTTAATCATATTTCCGTCATTTGCAAAGCTTGAATATATTGATGCCATGTGTATTGGATTTACTAATATATTTCCTTGTCCAAATCCTGAGTCTGCTAGTTTTCCTTCTGAGTTTATTCCTTCATCATTTGCATATTGTGATTTTGCAAGTGTTAGTGGAAATTCTATTTGTTTATTAAAATATATCTTATCTAAGCTTTCTGTAAATGTTGATGTTCCTATTTTTAATGCAGCTTGTGCAAAATATATATTGTCTGAATGTATTAATCCATTTAATAAGTTTTTAGGTCCACTATATGGTGTTAATGTTGTTACTTTATAATCTCCCCAACTTGAATCTTTTTGCCAGCTTGTTCCTGTATATCCAAAGTCTTCATTTGCATCTATTTTTCCTGTTGTTAATCCAATTGCTCCTGTTATTGCTTTAAATGTTGAACCTGGGCAATAACTTGCTGTAAATCTATTATATAGAGGTTTTGCTTCATTAGAATTTAGTTCGTTCCATTTGTCATTTGTCATTCCTAGTGTAAAATCATTTGAGTTAAATGTAGGTGTACTTACTAGTGCTAATAATTCACCTGTTTTTGGTTGCATTACTACAAATAAACCTTTATCATTTTTTAATTCATTATATAATGTTTTTTGTATATTACTGTCTATTGTTAATTTTATATCTTCTCCATCTTTTTGTTCTTGTTTTGCTATTTCTTTTATTTCATTTCCGTTCTCATCTATTATATATATTTTTACTCCATCTGTTCCTCTTAACCTATCTTCATATGCAGATTCTAAACCAGATTTTCCTATTAAGCTTGTTGAGCTATATCCTTTATCCTTATTTTCTTCTAATTCTTCTGCATTTATTGTTTGAACATATCCTATTAAATGTCCTGCTTCTTCTCCTAGTGTATATACTCTACCTGGTGTATCATTTATTTGAACTCCTGGAATTTGTAGTAATTGTTCTTTTGTTGTTTGATTATCTTTTGAGAGCTTTTTTACTGGTACAAATGTATCATCTTGTACATATGATGCTGATAATAGGTTATTTATAGTCTCTACTGATACTCCTGTTAGTTCTGATATTTTGCTTATATTTTCGTCTTTGTTATCTCCTAGCTTTCCTGGTACTATTCCTACTGATGAGATTGTTCCATCATATGCTAATTCATTTCCATATCTATCTAATATTGAACCTCTTTTTCCTTCTAGTGTTTCAACTCTTACTTTGTAATCATCTTGTAATTCTGGAAATATTAAATTTGATGACCAGTCTATTTTATATTGTTTATCTTCTTTATATAAGTCTATTTCATTTGAAAAAGTTACATTGCCAGCTGATGTTACCATTTCTTCTTGATATGATACTACTTTTTTATTATTTTCTTTTGTTACTTCTTGTATATTTATTTCTATATTGCTTGCATCTATTCCTTCATATATATTTTTATTTCTTGTTATAAAGTCTTCTTTTGAAATCATACTTTTAGAATTTTTGTTTATCATTTCATACATTGCATCATAATTTTTGTCATTTATATATCCAAAATATTTGCTTACTACTTCTTCTGGTTTTTCTTTTGGCATATTTAGTATAATGAACACTGCTACAATTGCAATTATTAAAATTATTGCAATTATTACTGATATTATTATCTTTTTATTTTTCATATTTTTTACCTTTTATATAATATAATCAATAATAAATTGGTATATTATACTTGCCTTTCTTAATTATTTTATATTTTTTATAAAATCTATAATTTGTTCTGCCAATTCTTTTTCTTTTCCTTCATAACCATGGTTTGCTCCATCTACATAGTCAATGTTTTTATTTGGATTTTCTATAATATTATTTACTATGTCTACTAATTCTTCTGGTCTTTGTAATATCATTTCATTATCTGTTCCCCATCTCATAAATAGCGGAACATCTATATTGTTTAATTTTTCTAATTTTGTATCTTCTCCATATTTTGCGAAATCTATTTCTTTATTGTCTCGTGCATATCTTAAAAATGTTTTTACACTTATTGGATGTATAAATGCTTCTTTTGGCATTAATTCATTTTGCTTATCTTCTCTTTCTTTATCTTCTGCATATTGTAAATAATCATTATATCTATCTCTTAAATAGATTTTTAATGTTGAAGGTATATCAATTAAAGAAAGCAAAATTACTCCTTTTATATTAGATAAAATTTCGTCATTTTCTTCTTTTAACTCATTATATGTGTATACTATTTTTGTGCATCCTAAACTATGTCCTTGTAAATATATATTTGTATATCCAAGTTCTTTTAGTTTTATTATTGCTCCTGTGATATCTTCATATCCTTCTAATACATTTTCATAAGTTGTTCCTGCTAAAAATTTTTCTTTTTTGCCATCTATTTTTCTTCTTATGTATCTTACTAATTCACTTCCTCTATTATTGAAACAAAAATAGTCAATATTATTTTCATTAGCATTTTTAGCAATTATTCTATCACGCTCTTTTAAACAATTACTTCCCATTCCATGTACAGCTAAAATTATTTTATTTGTTTTTTCTTTGCTTTTATATAAAAATCCATTTAATATAATTCCATCTGTTGCTAAGAAATCAATTTGTTCCAATTATATCACCTTCTTTTTTTCTTATTTTAAACTATCTAAAATTTCGTTTTTATCTCTTAAACCTACAAATGATTTTACAGGCATTCCATTTTTGTATATTATAATTGTTGGTATACTCATAACATTATATTTTATAGCTAATTGTTGATTATCATCTACATTTACTTTTCCAACTTTTACTTTTCCTTCCATTTCTTCTGCTATTTCATCTATTATTGGTGACATCATTTTACATGGTCCACACCAATCTGCATAAAAGTCTATTAAAACCATTTCTTCTGATTTTAATACCTCATTTTCAAAGTTTTCTTCATTAATTTTTAAAACACTCATTTTATTACCACCTATCTTTTTTATTTAGGTTTTTATATAGGATACCTATAAACCTATTTTGTTAATTTTTATTTCTTACATATTTAATTACTTCTAATCCTGCTTTTGCACCTTCATACACAGCTTTTGATACTTGCAAGATTCCACCCGTGCAATCTCCACATGCATATATTCCTGGTATATTTGTTTCCATATTTTCATTTACTACTATGTTTTCTTTATTTGTTAATATTCCTAATTTTTTTGCAAATTCACTACTTCCTGCTATACCGTTTGCTACAAATATACCGTCTACTGGTAATTTTGTATTGTCTTCAAATTCTACTTCTTCTACTCTTGTTTCTCCTCGTACTTCTCTAATTTTTTTAGGAACTATTTTTACATTATCTGCTCTTATTTCTGGTGCTGTTTTTCCATCTGTTAATATTGTTATTTCTTTTGCTAAGTTTATTAATTCATTTGTTTCTGAAATTGCATAATTTCCACTTCCTATTACTGCAATATTTTTGTTTCTATAAAAAAATCCATCACAAACAGCACAATAACTTATTCCTTTTCCTTCAAATTCTTTTATTCCTTTTATTTTTGGTGTATTTTTCTTGTTTCCTGTTGCAAATATTACTGTTTTAGTTTGATATTCGTTTTTATTAGTTATTACAGTAAAACCTTTTTCTTCCATTTTTATGTTTATTACTTCTTCATCTAATACTTCTGTTCCTAATCTTTTTGCTTGTTTTATTCCTTCATTATATAATTCTTTTCCTGTAATTCCATTTTCAAATCCATAATAGTTTTCTATTAACTCTGCCTTTTCAAGTCCAGATTTGTCATGGTATATTATTAGTGTATTTAGATTTGCTCTTTTGGTATATAAGCTTGCAGAAACACCTGCTGGTCCTGCTCCTATTATTATAACATCATACATAATTTTATCCTCTTTTTTAATTTTTATTATTACTTTTTTCTAAATCTAGTAAAAATTCTTTTTTATCTAGCCCTAATGCATACCCTACTAATTTATTATTAGCACCTATTACTCTATGACATGGTATTATTATTGGTATTGGATTTTTATTATTTGCCATTCCCACTGCTCTTGAAGCTTTTTCATTACCTATTTTTTGTGCTATTTGCTTATATGTCCTTGTTTCTCCATATGGAATTTGAGTTAATTCTTTCCATACTCTTTTCATAAAATCTGTACCTTGTGGCGCTAGTGGTAAATCAAATTTGGTTCTGGTTTTGTTAAAGTATTCTGTTAGTTGTTTTTCTGCTTCTATGAGTAATGGTGTTTCTTTTATTTGTTCGTTTTCTTTTATAGGTTGAGCTAGATTGCTGTTTAGTTGTAGCTCTATTATCTTATTGCTTTTTTCTTCTATTGTTATTATTCCTATTGGGGTTTTTATATTTTTTATATAGTTCATATTTTTACCTCATGTGCATTATATCATTAATATAGCTGTTATGCAATTATTTTTTTGGATTTTTGTGATGAATAAAATGTTTGAAATAATGAAAAAGGTTAATATATTTTTTACAATATATTAACCTTTTTTGCTTTATCTGTTAAATTTTAAAATTAATTTTTTATACTTTATATAATTAATATTTTAATTATGCATTGATTATAGTTATGTTTTTCTGTAATTTATATAATCATACGTTTAACTTTATCTTGGCAACATTTTCCAATATTCAGGTATTGATGAATAATTGCTTAGCTTTTCACATCCTCTATAGCAAGAGTGTCCATTTGGTATAGTGGTAAACCATTCACTTGTATTTTCAAAATCTAAATTTTCCCAACCATCTACTCTTTCCCACAATGGTATTGCTTCTCCTGTTAGATTTGTACATCCACTAAATGTTCCATCAAAATCTGTTACATTTTGGCAATTTGAAAATAAATTTTGTGGTATACTGGTTAGACCTATACAATTTTCAAATGTACTTTGAAAGCTGTCGACATTTGGACAATTTGAAAATAAGTCTTCTGGTATACTTGTTAAACTAGCACACCCTGAAAAAGTATCTCTAAATTCTGTTATTTTAATAAAACTATTCTCTGACGGGCTTGCTATACGTCTTAATTTGGTACAATTATCTAAATATATACTTTCTAAACCAGTTTCTCCCCATTGTGTTATTTCTATTATTTTTTCCAAATAATATATATACTCATTATCTACTTTCATATATGCTGAATTACTCATTATTGTTGAAATATCACCTTTTATTGTTACTTCATATTCTTTATTTTTTTCCGCATACTTATGACTATGCCCTTCTCTTGCCATTGCAGCTACTTCTATTCCTTCGTTTATAGAAGCTATTTCTTGAATACTTTTTTCCTTATTAGCTGTTTCTATGTTTCCATCTCCCCAATCTATTTCTGCTTCCTCAGATATTGGTAATACTACTACTCCATCTTCTCCTGAATTTACTATCATTTTTATTGCTTTCTTTTCTTCATCTTCTTCTGTATCATCTGTTATTGGAGCTGATATTGCTCCGGTTGATTGATTTATAGTGTATTTCCTTTGACTATCTGAAAATGTTACTGTTAATGTTCCACTTCCACTTGCTTCTCCTTTTGAATTTATTTTGTCTAGCTCTGTGTTTAATTCATCTGCTGTTACTTGGTCTGCTACATCTTCTACTTTATTTGCTTTTGCTGCTGCATACGCCATTTGTATTTCTTCTTTTTCTTGTGCAATTTCTGTTTGGTCTTTTGCCTCTGTTGCTTTTGTTAGTACTCCATTTTCTCCTGTTAGCATTGCTATACTTACTCCTGCTAATATTAATAACACAATTATGTTTAGTATGTTATCGATGGTTAGGCTGTAAAAAATCAGACTGGAATAGTTTACTAGACCAGCCTGACCATC